>DATGVD010000056.1:0-3263 GCA_035300785.1 Pyrinomonadaceae bacterium
ACGCCAGCGCGTCTGCTCGTCGCCGCGACGCCAAGACGATCGTCGTCTCTTCGGATGGCTCAGGCCCGCGCGAGATGCTGGTCAGCTACACGGTCGCCGCGCCGATTTGGAAGACGACTTACCGGGTTGTGCTCGACTCAACCGGCAAGCCGTTCTTTCAGGGTTGGGCCATCGTGGATAACGTCAGCGAAGAAGATTGGAACAACGTCTCGCTCTCGCTCATCTCCGGCTCGCCTGTTTCGTTCATCCAGCCGATTCAAAAACCCTTCTATCGCTATCGTCCGGTCGTGCCGATGCCCGATGATTTGAGACTTGCGCCGCAGGTTTATGAAGCGAATGAAGGCGGCGTCGCGGGAACTGTCAGTGGCAGGATTGCCGATCAGAACGGAGCAGTGGTAGCCGGTGCTACAGTGACAATAACGAACGAAGCTACCAATCAGTCGTTCACGACCACGACTACGAGCGAGGGAACCTACCAGTCTCAGGCCCTGTCTCCTGGGAATTATTCGGTGAGGGTGAATGCCAGCGGCTTCAAGCAACACTTAATAACCAGCGTCGCTGTCGGAGCCAATGGGCCCGCGCACGCGAGCGCTACCCTCGAAGTCGGAAGTGTTTCAGAAACTGTCACGGTCACGGCAGACGCTGCTGCCATCGTAAATACAACGAGTTCAACCATAGGACGGCGGCTTCCGTTGAATGGAAGGAATTACAACAACGTCAACAACCTTACCATCGAAGCCCTTAACCGGAGCTCTTTCGACGGTGCCTCTCTCAGCGATGCCATCACCCGCCCTAACTCGGGCGTTGAAGCCGCCGCGACGGGCAGCGAAGTAGGCGATCTTTTTGAATACCACATCGATCAGCCTGTCACAGTGCCGCGCGATCGGTCAGCGTTGATTCCAATCCTGCAAACACGCATGGAAGGCGAGCGCGTCTCGATCTACAACGAAGGCAACCGACGCGATCGAGCGATGGGCGGCATGTTGCTCAAGAACACTTCATCGCTCACGCTTGAAGATGGCGCGTTGACAGTGATCGATGGCGACGCTTATGCCGGCGAGGCTCTGATGGAGCGTTTGAAGCCCGCGGAACAAAGATTGATCTCCTTCGCCCTCGATCTCGGCACTCTGATCAACGTGCGGGTGAAAGAAGATCGCGCGCCTACGTTCCTGGTGCGCGCCATCAACGGAGTCTTTCAGGCTCACTATTATCAAACCACTCAGAAGACCTACGTCCTGACGAACCAGACGGACAAACCGCGCGTGGTTTTGATTGAGCATCCGGCGCGTCAGGATTGGACGCTCGCGGACGAAACGCAGAAGCCCGACAGCAAGACGGCGCGTTACTATCGCTTTCGCGTTCCGCTTGGCCCGCACGAAAAAGTTGAACTGCCGGTGACTGAGCGACGGGCGTTGATGGACACATACACGTTGCTAAACTTTTCGCGTCCGGATCTTGAACTGTTCATCGCGCGCAATTACATCGACGCGACCACGCGCGCGGCACTGGAGAAGATCATCGATCTCAAGAGCCGCATCGCCGCGGCGGAAGCCCGAATCGAAGCAGTCGATCAAGAAGTGACCGAGATCGGGAAGGACCAGGAACGCCTGCGCGACAACATCAAAGCGCTGACGGCGACGGCCGAAGCAAAGCAACTGATCTCGCGCTATGTTTCAAAGGCCGACACCCAGGAGACGCGTCTGGAACAACTGAACAAAGAGAAGCAGACGCTGAATGCAGAGGCGGCGCGGCTACAGGGAGAGTTAGAAACCGTGATCCGGGGTCTGGCAATCGATCACAAGCTGACTAACTGAGAGCGAGCAGGTCAGACTCCGAGCGCTTCTCTAATCCTTCCGAGCAGCGCCTCGAGATCGAGCGGCTTGCCGAACACTTCGGTGCAGCCGGCGGCCCGGGCGTCGGCTTTGATTTCACGAGTAGCGTAGCTGCTGATGGCAAAGATAGGTGTCTGAGATAACAAGTGGCGGGTGCGGATCTGCCGGGTCGCCTCTACTCCGTCCAGCTCCGGCAATGTCAGATCCATCAGGATCAGATCGGGGCGGACGCGGTTTGCTTGCAGCAATCCTTCCTTTCCGGTTCTGGCTTCGACGACTTTGTACCCCTTAGCGCGCAGCCAGGCAGAAAGCAGCGTGCGGCTGTCGGAATGATCTTCGACCACGAGAATCGTGGGAGCGCCTTGCGAAGCTTTCATCTTTCCCTCAGGAGTCGCCTGATTTCGACCAATGGTGACTCCGGCTTGAGACGGGGCCTATTACAAACATAGCGGCCCGGGCGCAAAAAGCCAACTGAAAACTTGTGGCACGCGCATCTTGCGCGTGATTCACGGGCGGGACGCCCGTGCCACTCTGTCAACTGCACCACTACTGAAAACTTAGCAAGGCTATCCTTTTCGAATCATGAACCACGCAGACAGCGAACTCAACAGCGCCAGGAGCGCACCGGCCAGCATCACGATGCGAAAACCGCTGATGAAAGATGCATTGATTGATTGCTTGATTGCAACCCGCGTTTCTTCATTTACCTCACTTGGTATTTCCGCCGCGGCCAGCTTGCTGCGCTCTGTCTCCAACGTCCGTCGCACCTCGGCGGAAACCGCGATCTGGTCGAGGTTTCGATCGAAACTGCGATTGAAAGACTGCACCATGACTAGCCCCAGCACGGCTATGGCGAGCAGGCCCGCTGTTCTTGAGACTGCGTTGTTGACGCCGGAAGCAATCCCGGCACGACTCTGTGTGACCGAATTCATCACCGTCGTCGTCAGCGGCGCGACGCTGATGGCCATGCCCAGCCCGAGCACAAACATCGCGGGGAAAAAATCAGTCCAGTAACTGCCGCCCACGCTTGGCCTGATGAACAAAACATATCCGCCCGCGGCAATGATTGGACCGATGACCAGAGGCAGACGCGAACCATAACGTTTCACCAGTCCGCCCGACCAGCGCGAAAGCAGAAACACGATCAGAATGAATGGCAGCAAGGCCGCGCCGGCCGCCGTGGGAGTGTAACGCTGCACCTGAATCAGATTTAGCGGGAGGAAAAAGAGTGTCCCCGACAGCGCGGCGTACAGGAATAGCGTCAGCAGATTTGCGCCGGAGAAGGTCCGCGAACGAAAGAGCCGGAGCGGCATCATTGGGTGCGGCACGCTCGCCTCAACCACAATAAACGCGGTCAAGGCTATGACGCCCACCAACAGCGCGATCAGGACCGCCGGGCTTTGCAAACCCAAACGCGATGTTTCGATCAGG
>DATGVD010000057.1:0-3461 GCA_035300785.1 Pyrinomonadaceae bacterium
CGATTCGTCGAGCCCAATCCTCCCCAGCCATAGTTCAAATCCTCCATTATCATACTCAGACGCCGAACGGTTGAGTTGACGCGGCGGCGCGAATTCAATCAAGCATCGCCGGATGAATCAAGTTGAGAAACACGCTCCCGCCGCTCGCGTCCAACGATTTGTTGTGCGTCATTGTTCGATATGGTCAATCGTTTCGACACCACCGATACGCTGCCCTTTAAGAATGTCGAGCACCAATGCTCCCTCGGTTGGGTGTTCCAGAACAATGTTGGTTTCAAATTGCCACTCGGCGCCTGGTTGGTTCGGGTTCCCGGGATTCACGAAGTAAGTGTACGCCGGACTTTGGCGCCACGCACGACGACAATTCGCAAGCGCCGCAGGAAGCCATGGCTTGTCAGGTTCCTGTTCGCGTGCCAAGTCAACAAGCCAAGTCGGATCGTAGGATTCCCAATCGGTCACGAGAACAACTTAATGACGCACAACGGTTGAGTTGACGCGGCGGCGCGAATCAAAGCACCCTTCGCCGCACAAAGCTAGTTGAGAAACACGCTCCCGCCGCTCGCGTCCAACGATTTGTTATGCCGCCGACGTCTCAGAAGAGCGCAAAGTCGGTGACAAGCCTAACAACGCTCCCGGATTCGTCAAATCCCCAAAACGAAGCATAGCCGCCATCTCCCCAGCCGGCAGAGAAAACAACCACATTCGCGCCAGTCTGGTCGTTTACTGGAATGTTCGCCCAGTCGCCAGCTCTATGTTTGCCAAACGAATGTTTCGCCATGTCCGCGAGCACACGATCACAGAATTCTTCGAACTGGTCACGGTCTCCAGATTGTTTCCATACTAGCGGTGCCAAGCTCGCAGCAGCGTCGGCATCCATAAAGCTGCCAGTGCCAGAGTCCACACCATAACTGTATCGTTCGCCGCCATCAGGATTCGGTTCATTAACTAGAGCAGCTTCCCAACGCACTGGTGAACCTTTGCCGATCTTCAACATGGCGCAGGCGACGCGCGTGTCTCCGACGGGAACAAAGTTGGCCACAGATAATAGGACGGGGTAACGACCTGGATTCAAAGTTCGTTTGAGGCAATAGCGATCATCGGGAATCATAAGGAGGTCCCAAGGAAGCAATTTTCCTGAGGTCAGAATCAGATCACCAATGTGATGCGTCGAGATAGTGACGTTCTGAATCCCGTAGTTGGGCATGTCATATTTAAGAGAGTAACCTTCCTCAAAGATGCGATTCAGATCAGTAAACGGTTGCATGGTAAGAATCTACAACTAACTGGCGGCATAACTACTAATTATCCATCACAACCGCCCCATAATACCGCCAAACGCGGGGTTGTGCATTACGTCTAACTTAGGGGTTCCGAGTCTCGTTTCCTGTGTTCCCGCGGATTACATAATCACGATCCACGAAACCACACTAAATCGCACGAACAAAGCTTCTTCGTGTGGCTTCGTGGATCGTTCCCTCGCAAGGCAATCTCTCACAATCAGTAAGCGAAGACACTACTGACTCAGCACGTCGATGATGTGCGGAATGTCGCTCGTCTCGCGCAGGCGGATGACGTGGAGGCCGAGACTGACCAGCCATTCTTTCGGACTCCCGATCAGCGAACCGAGGATCGCCACGCCATTGTCCAGAATGCTCAGCTTGCGCGGCAGTTGTTCTGTTGGCGTCGAGTTGACGATGTTCGCGACCAGCCACGCGCTGGCCCGCGCTTTGTCCAGGCTGAAATTGATGAACTGATTCTCAGCTGAGGGCGCGATGCGATCCAGAAAATTGATCCACGGCGAGACTTCTTCAACATCCGAGCGCACCTTAGCAACCATCGCGCCCAGAATGGCGTTGATCTGATTGAAGTCATGTTCCAGTGAAGCGAGTTCCGCTCCCGGCGCAACGGCTTGCGCCGCGATGCCCAGATCGAAATTGATGTGCGCATTCATGCCGGTCAGCAAATGCTGGAGGATGATCGGCGGCCACTTTGCGGCCATCTGAAACGAAACCAGCCAGCACTTCCTCAACGGTTTCCCGTTACGAAAAGCGTCGAGCGCGGCGAGGTAACCATTCGCGAACGTTACGTCCAGCTTTTCCATCCGCGCGCCGTCTTCGAACGCACCGGCGGCGATGCCTTCCTTCACTTTGATCGTAACGTTGCGGTAAAGAGTTGGGAAAAAGCCGAGCCGGCTGCGCTCGTTGCGCGCGCGCAGAATGATCTGATCGAGCTCGATCAGAACGTCATCGATTGTTTGTGGGGGCATGGGATGGGTCTCCTTACAGAAAGTCCGGCTGAAGTGTGTCAGAAGCCCGACCCGGGGCCCCCAGCCGGGCAGCCCGGGTGGGGTGGTGGCGGTCAGGGCTCGATCATCACCGGAGCCCTTGCTTACGCGCGGGCTTCTGGCACTGAAGGCTGCACTCGACCTGTCATCGCGGGAGACGAATCGTAAACAACGCGCCGCCATCGAGAGCATTCGCCACAGTGAGGGTGCCGCCGTGTTCGGTGATCACTCGATGCGCCAGCGCCAGGCCGACACCGTGGCCCTGTGACTTAGTCGTGAAGAAGGGAATGAAGATTCTTTGCAAGTCAGCTTCCGGAATGCCAGGGCCTGTGTCGCTGATGGAAACAGTCGCCCACGCCTGGCCGGGTTCGGTTTGAGTTGAAAGACTAACCGTGACCCGGCGGACGATCTTGTCTTCCTCGATCGCTTCAGCGGCATTGCGTACGAGATTCAGCAGCGCCTGGCGCAACATCCGCGCGTCGCCCTGGATCTCAATACTCTGGGCCCTCTCTGGCCAGCCCTCCCTCACGGTTGGGCTACTGCCCCGCTCGCCAGTTTGCGCCGAGGAAGTGCCTTCGATCATCAATTCAACCCGCCGCTCGTCAAACAGCGGCTTCAACTCTCGCGCACATTCGTTGATCAACTCGTCGAGAGAAACGTCTTCGAGCTGCAAAGGCTGTGGCCGGGCAAAGTTGAGAAATGCTGTGCTCATCTCAGATAGGCTGCGCACTTCCTGCAACAGGCCGGCGGCGGCGGCCTGGCCGCGTTCATCGTGATCGATGCTTTGCAGAAACTGCGCATAGCCGTGCAGGGCAGCCATCGCGTTCTTGAATTCGTGCGCCAGACCGGCGGACATTTCACCGAGGCTTTCCAGATTTCGCTTCAGCGCCACCTGCTCACGCAAACGCGTGACTTCGGTGATGTCGGTCAAGAGACAGAGCGCACCGCGTGCACCCGATTCGGCCGGATCGATAGGCGCCACCGTCGCGCCCAGGCACTTGGCCGGCGCGGTTCCGTTCGCGCTTTCAATCTCTTCGCGACGAAACAGCCGGCCCGTGGCCAGACAGGTCTCAACCATTTCCGCCAGCGCCGGCACTGGGGCAAAGATTGCGCGGTAGTGCTCGCCGGGCGTGTTCGCTTCGGTTTGAAAGAGGCTGCGCGCGGGCCCATTGATTAG
>DATGVD010000058.1:0-5270 GCA_035300785.1 Pyrinomonadaceae bacterium
CCGTGCCACTCTCTTTTTGAACATCGGTGGACGGACTCTTCTCAACGTTCACCGTCTTCGCTGAAACGATCATCCCCGTCGCGCGCGCAAAACCCTGGAACGTGATCGAGAAAACCAACAACAGCGCGATGCATAGACTGAGACTTGAAGAAGAATGCTTGAACATTGATGGACTCCCTGGTGGTTGAACTGCTGGACTGCGTTGACTCTCCTCGAACGAGAACAGTCGAGCTTTCGGATTTCGCGAGTAAGACTATAACGGAGGCGATTTTGGGTCAACGGGAATTGTCTCGGATCCGGGCAATAGCCCGACCGTCAGGGAGGGCGTTATAGCAGTGCGCTGACTTGTCAGCGCTTTGGTCGGCGCGACTAGTCGCGCCGTTTGAAAGCGGCGACCAGTCGCCGCACTCCATAAACGCCCTTGCTTACGCGCGGGCTACTGCCCCGCTAACGCATTTGATCAAAACTTCTCGCGCAGCTTGTGGTAAGTCGTCGGCAGATCCTCAGAGAGCACGCGGGTCTCGCCAACCGTCGAAATGAAATTCGTGTCGCCCGTCCAGCGCGGCATGATGTGCAGGTGTATGTGATCGGGAATGCCCGCTCCTCCGGCACGTCCCAGATTCATTCCCAGATTAAAACCTTGCGGGTGGTAAACCTCGCGGAGAGCCGACTGGCAACGCTTGGCTAACTCCATCATTTCATCGGTCGTCTCTTTGGGTGCGGAATCAAACTCGCCCAGATGATCGTAAGGCGCAATCATCAGGTGACCGCTGATGTAAGGATACAGGTTGAGAATTACAAAGTTGTGGCTGGCGCGATGGACGAGGAAGTTCTTTTCGTCATCAGCGGGGTTCTTGTGGACTTCGCAGAGGATACAGCCGGCGCCCTCGGTCATGTCGGCGCCAGCCGCAGCGATGTAGGCGTGCCTCCAGGGGCTCCAGAGTCTCTCCACAGATTAAACCAATCCAATGAATTGAGTGACGCTCCTGGGTAGTGCGTCACTTTAGAATTCAACCCTTAGCTTGCGCCTGGAATCAGCAACCTAAAGGTTGAACTCTGAACGCGAACGGACCAACTACCCGATCTTGCGGCCGGTTTCGTTTTCTATTGCCGGCCGGCCGCTTAGCTCAGCGAGGGAGCCGGGGCCTTCTCGTTAATTAGTTCTTTCAGTTCCTTGCCGGCTTTAAAGTAGGGAACGCGTTTCGCGGGAATGCTAACCGGCTGGCCGGTTTTCGGATTGCGGCCGCGACGGGCGCCGCGTTCCCGGACGCGAAAGCTTCCGAAGCCCCGCAACTCGATCTTTTCGCCCTGATTTAAACTTTCGATAATGCTTTCAAAGACTATCTCGACTAGTCGCTCCGCGTCCTTTTTGGTGAGTTCAGCAGCGTTGGCTACGTCATCGACAAGATCAGCTTTAGTCATGCAATTCACCTCGCTCGCGCAAAAGCTTTGAGTCCGGAAGACCGGCAACTAAATTTGCTTCGACCACTCGCAGCAAGATAAGGACGGATGCGGCTTAGGTTATCAGAACGGCCAGGCGAGGGCAAGAGTCAACCTACTGTTTCCCCAACAGCTTACGACAGCCGGGGCAGCCCGGCTTTCTCCACTCGGATCGGCCCCAACACGGGACGGAGATCGCTATTCGTCGCTCTGTTCTGCGTCCGCTTTTTCGTCTGCTTGGGCGTCCGCTTTTGCCTCAGTCTTTGCGTCCGTCTTTGCCTCTGGGGTGGCGTCGGCCTTAGCGTCGGGTTTTTCGTCAACCTTCTCTTCTGCTTTGCTCGCGATTCCGAAATCGGCTAACTCACCGAGTGAGGCCATCCCCCCTTTGGCTTCGGACGTATAAACCTTGGTTTCCACGATGGGTTCGTCGTGGCCGGCGGCCCGGGCCGACAAGCCGATCTTCTTGTTTTCAGAATCGATGCGAAGAATCCGGAATTCCATTTCCTTACCGAGCTCGGCCGCGTCTTCGGGCTTCGCGATTCTTTCGTCAGAGAGTTCTGAGATGTGGCATAGCCCTTCGAGATTGTCACCCAGTTCGACGAAAGCACCGAAGCTGGCAAAGCGGGCGATCTTGCCTTTAACGACATCACCGGCTTTGTGCGAGGCGACAAACGTGTCCCACGAATTTGGTTCGAGGTCCTTAATCGAGAGCGACATCCGCCGATTCTCGGCATCGATGCCGGTGATCACGGCATCGACCTGTTGACCTTTCTTGAGCACCTCACCGGGATGCTTGATGCGGCGCGACCACGAAATATCCGAGACATGCACGAGGCCGTCCACGCCATCTTCAATTTCGATGAAGGCCCCGAAGTCTGTAAGGTTGCGAACTCGGCCATGAACTCGGGTGCCCACCTGATAACGGTCGCCGAGCGACATCCAGGGGTTGGCCTGAATTTGCTTCATACCCAGACTGATTCGTCTGGCCTTCGGATCGACGCCGAGCACTTCCACTTCAACCGCATCGCCGGGTCCGACCAGCTTGCTGGGATGCTTGACGCGCTTCGACCAGCTCATTTCCGAAACGTGCACCAGACCTTCAACGCCCGGCTCCAACTCGATGAACGCGCCATAATCGGTAACACTGGCCACCTTACCGTTTAGGCGCGAGCCCGGCGGAAACCGTTCCTCGATCGTTTCCCAGGGATCGGGAAGGAGTTGTTTGTAACCGAGCGAAACGCGTTCGCGCCCGCGATCGAATCTCAGAACCTTCACCTGGACTGAATCGCCGACCTTGAAAAGTTCTCCGGGGTTTTGCAAGCGGCCCCAGGACATGTCAGTCACGTGCAGCAATCCATCAAGGCCGCCCAGATCGACGAAGGCGCCATAATCGGTAAGGTTCTTAATCTGGCCTTCAACGATGATGTCTTCTTCGATGTGGCCGAGGGTTTCGTCTTTGCGGCCGGCGTTGCGCTCTTCCAGCACCGCCTTGCGCGACAGCACAACATTTGAACGCTTGCGATTGAGCTTGATAACTCTGGCTTCGATCTCCTGTCCGCGCAGCGAGTCCAGATTGCGCACCGGACGAACATCAATCTGAGAGCCCGGCAAGAATGCCGAGATGCCATCGACATCAACCCGCAGTCCGCCCTTGATCCGCTCGGCGATGCGTCCCTTAACCGAGGTGCCGTCGGTGAAAGCCTTCTCGAGCGTGTCCCACGCGCGCAGACGCACCGCATCAGCCCGCGAGAGCAGCGGGTAGCCCTCGCTGGTCTCCATGTTCTTGACCAGCACGTCGACCTCGTCACCGGGTTTCACGGTGATGCGGCCGTCTTCCATGAACTCATTCTGATTAACTATGCCTTCGGACTTGTAGCCGAAGTCGATAACGACGCCGCGCTCGGTGATCCCGACCACCCTTCCCCGCACCACTTCGCCTTCCTGAAACGCCGACTGCTCCTGCTCGAATTGATCGAGGATGCTGCCAAAGTCTTCGCCGGGAGGACGTGCCTCCTCGTCACTCTCGCGCTGGCTGGCAACAGCGGCGGATGAGCCTTGCGCGCCGGTGGCGGTCGCGATTGATTGGTTAGGGGCGGTGGTTTCCGCTGGTTTGGTTTCCGTTGACGATTCGTTTTGGTCGGCAGCGCCGATGTTAGACATGGTTTCTTCGGTGGACATGAACACTCCTGCTCAGCAAATTGCCCGAGGCGCGTCTCAGAGCTTCGCGCGCCGATCCGGCCGTGGCAGCGTAAATCTTCGAGCTACCCTGGGCGGCCCTTTTCTTGTCGGCGATTGAGTCGGAGTATGGAATGAGAGGATGCGAGCCTTAAGGAGTGGAAAAAAAGGTTAACGTTTTCGATTTCCGTTGTGCCCGTAGTCACCAGCCAAGTCCAACCAACCACCGGCCGCAATGACCGGATCGATTCGGAATTTACACGTCGCCGTGAGTGAGTGTCAAGGCGACGGTTGAGTTTGAATTCCGGAACTGGCGGCGAATTCTACGGAATGGAGTTTAGCGAAGCTTCATTTCCGCGCGCGACGACGTAGATTCCGGCTGAATGCGAGCCGACAAAAAGCGTGTTCTGATCGCGAGTATCAAGGGCCAGGGCCCAGATGCGCATGCTGGGCAGACGATGTTCCCGAGAATCGATGCGTGCCCAGGTGGTCCCGCCATCAACTGACCGGTAAACGCCGCCGCCATACTCGGCGTTTTGATCGTTTTGATAAGCGTTGCCGGCGAAAATCTCGTTGCTGTTGCGCGAATTGATCAGGATGCTGGTGAAATCGCCAAACGGAAGATTCCCGCCGCGCCGCGACCAGTGCTCGCCGCCATCGTGCGATAAGTAGAAGGCCTGCTTTGTTCCCACGTAGATGAAAGCGGAGCGTTGCTGATCCTGAACGATTATGTTAACCGGAGACGTCGCGGGAACGCCGCTCACTTGTTGCCATGTTTCTCCGGTGTCGCGTGACACCAGCACGCCAGAGGTCGCGGTGCCGACGAAAATCAGCGATGGATTCTGCGCACTGGTCGAAATGCTGGTCGTACGGGGATCAAGACCGCGACCGTAAGAAATGCGATCCCATCCCTGAGCCGGATTGAGCGTGCGGAACAACCCATTGTTGGTCGCGGCGAGCACGCCCGAATGCCCTGACCGATCGCGAAACTGAACGAGGGCATTGATCGGGTCCGAAATGCTTGGTACATGCGCGGCGACCGCGGCCGTGCCGTTGCTACCACTGATCCCGAGCGCGGCGACCGTCGCATCGTCAAGCTGTCCGGTTAGCGGAAGATATCTGTCAGTTTGAAACCTTCTGATTGCAGCCACGGTACGTGGTCCCAGTTGGCCGTCAGAAACACCAATTTCATATCCCGCGCGCTCCAGGGCTTCCTGCGCGCGACGCACCACGTCACTAGTAACCTTCGCGGTTGGCCGCATAGCTGCGGTGGTGTTTGATGTCCCCCGACTACCCGCGGGCGCAGCCGTACTCGCCTGGGCGCCAGCTCTGCGAGCGCCGCCGCGCGCTGGTTGTTTTCTACGCGGCGCCGGCGCCGCGGCTTTCGCGGACATTGGAGCCCACGAAGATCCTCGATCGGCGGATCGATACACTCCCAGGTTCGTTCCGAGGTAAATTACGTTCGCGTCAGCTTCGTCCTGCAAGATCGAATAACCAATCAAGCGCGGCGGCATGTTGCGCATCGAAGGCGACCAGTTAGCTCCTCCGTCGCTGCTGACAAAGAAGAAGCCACCGCCGGTGGCCGTATTAATTGTCGTCGCATAAATGCGACTGCCGTTTTCCCGGTCCGGCACGATCGAATTCACAAAGCGGCC
>DATGVD010000059.1:0-7953 GCA_035300785.1 Pyrinomonadaceae bacterium
GGCCGATCTTTTTGTTGCTCGGCTGGGAGCACGTTTCGATCGAGCCTAACCGGAATCCATTCCTGCGGCTCGCGTTCGATTCCTATCCGATTTCGCACGGGCTGATCGCAGTTGTCGGCTGGGCGACGCTGTTCGCTTCGCTCTACTTTGCGTTTGCGCGTTACGTGCCCGGGACGATCGTGATTTGGATCGGCGTCGTGAGCCACTGGCTTTTGGATTACGTAGTGCACCGGCCGGACTTGCCGCTGTACGCCGGCAGCCGCCAGTTCGGACTGGCGCTATGGAATCATCGCGGGCTCGTGATTGCCATCGAACTTGCGATGTTTGTAATCGCGATCTGGATTTATCTGCGACAGACGAAAGCGAAAGACGGAATAGGAAAATATGTCTTCTGGGGATTCATCGTTTTCCTTTTAGCGGTCTACGCCCTCGCGGTTTTCGGTCCGCCGCCGCCAACCACGAACAAGCTCGCAATCGCCGCGCTCTGCACGTGGCTGTTGATTCCCTGGGCGTGGTGGTTCGATAAGCACCGGGAAGTGACTTGAGTCCAACAAGAGAGCCTGATTAAATAAGACGCTGATGGACTTCGAGATCCTCAGTGATATTTCGGACATCGAGACGATCGCCGTCGGTAATCGGATTCGGGACATTGCCAAATTACGTAGGAAGCATGGAAAGGGTCACTGGCGAAAGCTGAAAGGCATTGCAACGATTCGTCTTCGCAATGGACGCGTCCGGGTCGCTGAATTACACTGGTATGAAGCTCATGGCATTGGGCGTAAAGAAATGAAACGAAAATCATATTTGGATTAGGACTATGAAACAGCTAAAGAATACAGTTTGGAAATTCGCGGTGTGCGTCAACAATAAGGACTATCCTGCCTCGTTGGAGCTGCACAAGATTTATCGAGTGCTGCCTGACAAAGATGCGGCCGCTGATGGCGACCTTCGAGTAATCGATGAAAGCGGCGAAGATTATCTGTATCCTGCCGACAGGTTTGTTCCAATAGCGGTACCGGTTGCGGTCCAGAAATCATTGCTGAAAGCAGCATGATTTCGATCTTGACGACGTTCTACTTCCACCAGATAAGAATTCCGACGAAGGCCCAACAATGGCGTCCTCAATTCAACAGCTAACGAGTTCTAAAGCGCCATCGATAGCGGATCTATATTCAAAAGTCCGCGCGCGCACGCTCGAAATCGTCGCGCCCTTGGAGATCGAAGACTATGTGGTGCAAACAGCGGAGTTCATGAGCCCGCCGCGCTGGCATCTCGGCCACACCTCCTGGTTCTTTGAAACGGTGCTGCAAAAGTTCAAGACGGGTTACCAGACTTACTCAGACGAGTTTCTTTTCTACTTCAATTCTTATTACGAGGGTTTTGGCGCGCGCATTGAACGACCCAAGCGCGGCACGCGGTCGCGGCCAACGGTGAAGGAAACCGTAGCGTATCGCGAGCACATCGATGAACAGATGTCGCGATTCATCGAGCAGCTCTCTGAACGTGATGATGCGGACACGATTCTCGGGATCGTGCGGTTGGGCCTCGAGCACGAGATGCAGCATCAGGAATTACTGGTTTACGATATCAAGCATCTGCTGTGCGATCAGTTCGCCGCGCCGATAGCGCCCGCGCCACGTTCAATTGAAACCGTAAACGGCATGGCGAAAGTTGAGGGCGGATTGTTTGAACTTGGGTACAGCGCCGCAGATCGGGGCAGTAGCCCGACACCGGGGTCCCCAACCGGGCAGCCCGGTTGGGGTGGGGCGGTGAGGGAGGGCTCCAGAAAAAGCGGCGACAAGTCGCCGCACTCCAAAAACTACGACTTCGCTTTCGACAACGAGAAACCACAACACAAGGCTTTCCTGCAAGACTTTCAAATCGATCGCGCCCCGGTGAGCAATGGCGACTATCTTGAATTCATCAACGCCGGTGGTTATCGGGATTTTCGCTGGTGGCATTCAGCCGGCTGGGAAAGAGTGACTCAGGAGCTTTGGCGGGCTCCCCTGTATTGGGAGCAACGCGACGGTGAATGGCTGATTCGCGATTTTGCGGGTCTGCATCGTGTATCCGACAAACTCAACGAGCCGGTCTCGCACGTCAGTTTTCTCGAAGCCTCTGCGTATGCCAAATGGGCGGGCAAACGCCTGCCGACTGAAGCTGAGTGGGAAAAGGCCGCGTGCTTTTCGCCTGAGTCGAATTCAAAACAAGCCTTTCCGTGGGGCGATGAAGGGCCCGATGAAAGTCGCGGAAATCTTTTTGAGAACGGCCTGTGGGGTGTCGCTCCCATCGGCGCATTCCCTCAAGGGCAAAGCGCTTACGGCTGTCAGCAAATGATTGGCGACGCCTGGGAATGGACGACTTCGGACTACACGCCGTATCCCGGATTCAAATCCGACTTTGACCAATACAACGATAAATGGTTTGTCGGCCAGAAGGTTCTGCGCGGCGGTTCGTTCGCGACGCCGCGCTTGCATATTCGATCAACCTATCGAAACTTTTTCTATCCGCATGAGCGCTGGATGATTGGCGGCTTTCGCTGCGCGAAGGATGCGTGAGGGTCCGATGCTCAGAAGCGGGTAGCCTTAGCGGCGTTTAGAGTACCATCTTTAGTTGGGCAGTTTCTTCGACAAGACCCGACTAAAGTCGGTATTCTGAACGCCCGATTCGACGCTTGAGTTAGAACCGATGAGCTTTGAACTATTAATCGACTTCAGCGAATTCTGGTCACGGCTGAGCGCGGACATTCGTTCGGCGCAGGAATCAGTTTTCGTCCAGACCTTCGCGTTTGAAGGCGACGCCGTCGGCAAGCAACTTTCCGCGGCGCTGCTTTCATCCGGAGCGCCCGACAGGCGAATCCTCGCCGACTCGTTCACGCGAATCGTGCTGAGCGACAGGTTCAGATACTCACCAGCAAACCTTTTCGATCCGGAGCTTCGCCGCGAAGCCCGCGCGACCACCGCGATGTTCCGCGAAATCAAGAACGCCGGCGTGGAACTCAAGTTTACGAACGCTTACGCCGTAACGCCGCGCCGGCTGCTCAGCCGCAATCACAAGAAGTTGATCGTGATTGACAACACGACGGCTTACTTCGGCGGGATAAATTTCAGCGAGCACAACGCGGCCTGGCACGACATGATGCTGCGCACTGACGACGTAGATGCCGTGGCATTCCTGCGCGAGGATTTTCTTTCCACCTGGACTGGCCGAGATCAGGTCGCGCGCGAAGAGTTCGATGGCCTCGAGTTATTCACCCTCGACGGGCGCGCTAACCGCACGGTGTTTCAGCGCGTGCTTGATCTAATCGATGCGGCCCGGCAAACGATCTTTGTCGAGAGTCCATACATAACTTTTCCTTTTTACGAGCGGCTGCGCGAGGCGGCGCGGCGCGGCGTCGACGTGAAAATCGTCACGCCTGAGCAAAACAACTGGAGCTACTTTGCAAAGTACGCGCGGGTGGAGTCGGCCCGTTCGCGAATCGACCTGAGGCTTTACCAGGGCGGAATGAGTCACTTGAAAGCGATGCTGATCGATGACGAGTTTCTAATCGCGGGATCGTCAAACTTTGATTATCTGAGTTACCGTCTGTATCAGGAGGTCGTTGGGGTGATCACGGCGCCGGAAGTGATTGCGGAATTTCGCGAGCGCGTAATGTTGCCCGACCTGGCCAGAAGCGCCGCCGTCAGATGTGACGCCAGCGCAGTCGACCAGAGTTTGCTCAACTTTCAAACGAGATTGTTGGATGCGGCGCTGACGATCCTCACTTGACCGGACCTCCATCGACTCTCACCGGGAGTAATCGCGAAAGACAAAGTCGTTCCTGGATTGTGACGCGTGGCACTCCTGACAGGCGCCGGTCTTCTCTCGCCGTTCAATTTTCGTTCCATCACCGGTGACTACCAGAAACTCCCAGTCATTTGCCATGGGATTGAATCCCTTCGCCCGTTTGATCATTACCGCCAGTAGATCGGGCTTCGTCGCCGACGAACTGGAGAGTTTCTCACGCACGATCGTCGAGCCCGGCGGAAGATTCGCGGCGGCCCTGCCGAACATCGAATCGCGCCCGAGATCGTTGACGTAAACAACGCCATAGGTGCTCGCGCTGTGCTCCGCGTCTTTTGCTGAATCGGCAAGTGGTGGTTTGCTCGTACCTGACGGTCTGTTGGCCTGAGGCGTGTCGCCGACACGCGGAAGGACCAACGCTCAACCGGCAACCGAAGACAGGTCAAGAGCTATCGGCCAGGGTTTTGGCGTGACCCGGGTCCAGTTCCGATAGCCGGCGATCTGACTAAGGGTTTCGTCGTCTCCGGTAGTTCCCAGGGCCAGTCCGGCGACGGTTAGGGACAGCGTCACTATCATAAGCTTGAGAGCAATGTTTCTCATTGGTTCCTCCGACTACCGGTGATTTTCCAGCCTCCAGCAAGGCGCCACTGAAGAACTTGTCGCTTCCATGAACGACGGGGACAGCAGAACTTGCGAACAGGCACGAAGATTTATGGGGAATGAACCGGCGCGGGCAGACGCGCTGCTTTGTTACTTTGAGCCGTTTGCTTGTTCACGCGCGTGGTAGGAGGAGCGCGTCAGCGGGCTGGATTGGACGTGACGGAATCCCATCGTCATGCCGAGGTCGCGCCAGCGATCGAATTCTTCAGGCGTCACGTAGCGTTCGACGGGCAAGCGGCGCGCGTGCGGTTGCAGGTATTGGCCGATGGTCATCACATCGCAGGAAACGGCGCGCAGGTCGTTCATTAACTCGACAACTTCATCGAACATCTCGCCCAGACCGACCATTATGCCGCTCTTGGTGATCATGCCGCGCTGTTCGCGATCGCGGCGCTCGGCGGCGCGTCGCAGCAAAGTCAGCGACTGTTGGTAATCCGCATCGGGCCGCACGCGCCGGTAAAGTCGCGCGATCGTTTCGGTGTTGTGATTGAGCACGTCGGGCGCGGCATCGAGCACGGTGTTAAGCGCCGCTTCATCGCCGTTGAAATCAGGAATCAGGACTTCGACTTTGCATTCGGGATTGAGCGCGCGCACCTGTTGGATCGTCTCGGCCCAGTGCGCCGCGCCGCCGTCGGGCAAATCATCGCGATTTACGGAAGTGATCACGGTATGCGCGAGATTGAGATGCCGCACCGCTTCGGCAACGTGTCGTGGTTCTTCTGAATCAAGTTGCCCGGGCTCACCTTTCCCTACGGCGCAGAAACCGCAGTGACGGGTGCAGATGTCGCCGCCTAACATAAAGGTTGCAGTCCGATTAGCCCAGCACTCGAAAATGTTGGGGCACCGCGCTTCCTGACAAACCGTGTGCAGGTTCAGGCCTTCAATCAGCTTGAGCAGATGATTCTGGTTAGTCGGATCGCCCAGACGGATCCGCAGCCAATCGGGTTTTGGCTGACGAGGTTTTTGGTTTAGAACCTGGAGTTCGCGGGCCAATCGGATTTACCTCACTTGATGAAAACATTCTAGCATCCGCGCGCAGAATTCGGCATCTAAGGGCAAAGCTTTGCGCTATACTCCCCGCCATTGAAAAGTCTGTTTACGCAAACCCGTCCGGCTTGCGCCATTGGAGGAACCTTATGAAACGAACTCTGATTCTCAGCACTGCGATTTGCGCGTTGCTGACCAGCGCCATCTACGCATTTGGTGATATTGCTCGCCCGAAAGTCTCGCCTTCGCCCGGGGAGGGCAAAATCGTTTTCCACACCAGTCTCCTGGTCACATCCGATTCCAAGGCCTCCGAAGCGCGTCTGCAAATCTCGCAAGAAACCTTGAAGCGCATTCGCGAAGCGACTGCCGACGCATCCGTGAGCGAGTCGCTGACACAACGCATCGTGCACAGCTCTACGCGCACGATGATGGCCGGCGTGTTCATGTTTCTGGCTGTGTCGTTCGCCGGTGTTTGGCTGGCACGCTCGTCGCAGCGTCGCGGCCGCAAAGCAGTCGCCGCAGTTCTGCTCGGCGCATTTGCGCTGGGAGCGGGGGCAATCATCGTGCGCGCGAACGCGGGCCCGCCGGGATACCTTCGCTGGCAAGGTTTGCCGCAGAACCTTACCAAAGGGCGGCCAACAGGTGGTGGCGTACAGATCGAGATCGTTCCCGGCGATGACGGAATGAAATTGATCGTGCCCTTGAGGATAGAGGAAAAATCGAGCGAGGAATAGAATCTACGGAACCGCTTGCGGCAGCAAGCGGGTAGCGTGCGCCCGCTATTCGCGCGCTGTGCGGACAAAACGTCCGCGCTCCCGGGAGTCAGAGTGGAACGGACTGCAAACATTCCCCTAGCCGCGTGGCCGGTCGCGCGGCCCGCGGATCGCCCGCGTGCGTCCGCGAGACGTTTCGCGGCGCTGCTGATCGTGAGCGCTTGTCTGTCGGCGGCGCTGGCGAGTTGGTTGCCGTTGCAGGTTTCGATCGTCACGGTCTTTCTTTTCGCGGGCCCGCACAACTGGCTCGAGCTGCGCTATTTCCTGATGCGTCTGCCCGCGCGCTTTGGCCGCTCGCGAAACTTTTTTGCCGTCGCCTTCGCTGGGATCGGGGTGCTCACGCTCGGGTACCTGGCGCTGCCCGCGCTCTATTACACCAACGTTTGGTCGGGCGAAAACTGGCCGGTCGCGATTGCGACCTGGAACACGCTGCTACTTTTATGGCTGGCGGCGCTGGTGATCTTGCGGGGCAAACAGAGCTCCAGACGTGACTGGTCATGGGCTTTGCCCGCGGCGTTTGCGTTGTCCGCCGTCAACTGGCTGGCGCCCGAGCTGTTCAGTCTGGCGATTGTCTATTTGCATCCGCTGGTGGCGCTGTGGTTTCTTGATCGGCACTTGCGGCGCACGCGTTCGGAATGGTTACGGACGTACCGTCGCTGTTTATTGCTGTTGCCGTTGCTGATGGTGGGAATGTTCTGGCAGCTCTCTGGTACTCCGTCGCTCGCCGACGACAACGGCTTAGCGTGGCGCATCACGCAACATGCCGGAGGGCAACTGTTGCCCAACGTTTCCACGCATCTGCTGGTGTCGATGCACGTCTTTCTTGAGATGCTGCATTACGGCGTCTGGATCATCGCGCTGCCTTTGATCGGCGCGACCGGCGCGATCTGGAGCACGAAGACAATTCCGCTGGCCCGCCGCCGCGGCGGCTTTCCGAAAACGATCGCCGCGATTCTGAGCTGTAGTTTGTTTGCAGTCGCGGTGCTGTGGATGGGTTTCACGCTTAACTATGCGGCCACGCGCGACGTTTATTTTGCGGTGGCGATGGCGCATGTGTTAGCCGAAGCGCCGTTTCTGTTGCGAATGATTTGAGATTTGGAGTGCGCTGACTTGTCAGCGATTTCCAAAGCGGCGACTAGTCGCCGCACTCCAAAATGTCCCCTTCCGACCTCTGGCACTTTCTGACGATCGGTTATCCGTTTTCCATTCTGATCGAGACCCCGATTCTGTTGCTCGGTTTGTCGCAAAGACATTCGCTGAAGCGCAGACTGTTCGCCGGCGTCTGGTTGACCGCATGCACTTACCCAATCGTAGTTCTGGTTTTGCCGATGCTTTTCGTCAACCGATCGCGGGCGCTTTACCTGGTGGTCGCGGAAACTTTCGCGCCGGTGGCTGAATGCATACTGTTCTGGCTGGCGTTTGGCAGTGAGGAAGAAGTTGGCAAACCTTCGATGTGGCGCGATTTTATCGCGATCATCGTCGCGAACCTGGCTTCATTTCTGGGCGGTGAAGTGCTGAATGCTTACGGTTGGTTTGGATTGCTGGGGTGAACAGCGCCGCCATGACGTTGAGACGCCGCGCGCTTACGTCGTTTCAGCAAGAAGACAAACCCCAGGATCCCAGCGGCTACGAGAGCCATGACCACGAAACCCAGCAAGATCAAACTGCCACCTGCCGGCAAAGGCGATACGTCGAGCAGCATCGAATTAACCACGGTTCACCCGCCAGCCCGCGGGGAGATACTTCAAAG
>DATGVD010000060.1:0-3603 GCA_035300785.1 Pyrinomonadaceae bacterium
GCGCGCATCAGCGTCGACGTCGACTACGCTTCCGAGTTTCGCTATCGAGATCCCGTTCTGGATGAAAACACTTTGCTGCTGGTGATCTCGCAGTCGGGCGAAACCGCCGACACGATCATCTCGGCGAGACAAGGCCCGCCCGTGGTCATAGGGATTGGCGCCGGCGAGTACTTCGTCGCTTCCGACATTCCGGCGATCCTCGAGCACACGCGCGACGTTTTCTTTCTCGGCGACGGCGAAATTGCCGTGATGACGAAAGACTCGGTCCGGGTGACCGATTTCGCGGGCAATCAAATTCAACCGGCAATGCAGCGGATCACCTGGGATCCGATTGAAGCCGAAAAAGGCGGTTTCAAGCACTTCATGCTCAAAGAGATTTACGAGCAGCCGCGCGCCGTCCGCGAGACGGTCGAGGGCCGCATCTCTCTGGACACCGGCCAAGTCTTCCTCGACGAGATGAAGAACATTACTGAGGCAGACTTCAAACGCTTCACCTCGATCAAAATCGCGGCCTGCGGCACATCCTGGCACGCCGGGCTCGCCGGGCAGTACATGATCGAACAACTCGCGCGCATCAGCGTCGACGTCGACTACGCTTCCGAGTTTCGCTATCGAGATCCCGTTCTGGATGAAAACACTTTGCTGCTGGTGATCTCGCAGTCGGGCGAAACCGCCGACACGATCGCCGCCCTGCGCGAAGTGAAGGAGCGCGGCGGGAAGGTGCTTTCTATCTGCAACGTGCAGGGTTCGATGATCACCCGCGAAGCGGACGGCACGATTCTGACGCACGCCGGGCCGGAAATCGGCGTCGCCTCAACCAAGGCTTTCACGGCGCAGATGATCGCGCTCTATCTCTTCGGTCTGTATCTCGGCCAACTGCGCGGCACGCTCTCGGCGGAACAGAGCCTCGCGCATTCACAGCAACTCGCTGAGCTTCCCGTGAAGATGGAGCACGTCCTCAACCAAAGCGATGCCATTGAAGCACTCTCGAGTAAGTTTTTCCGGGTAACCGACTTTCTCTACCTCGGTCGCGGCATCAACTTTCCCGTCGCCCTCGAAGGCGCTCTAAAGCTGAAAGAGATTTCGTATATTCACGCCGAGGGTTACCCGGCCGGTGAGATGAAGCACGGCCCAAACGCATTAATCGATGAGCGACTGCCGGTGATGTTCATCAACACGCGTGAAGCAGGCAATCGCGCTTCTGAGCTGCGCTATGAAAAGACGCATTCGAACATTGTCGAGGTCGAGGCGCGCGAAGGCATCGTAATCTCTGTGCTGACCGAAGGTGATTCAATGTCGTCGGTCGTCTCCGATCATGTAATCGAGATACCCGCGTCGAGCGACTTGCTTTCGCCAATTCTCTCAATCATTCCACTGCAACTTCTCGCCTATCACATCGCCGTGCGCCGCGGCTGCGACGTGGATCAGCCGCGGAATCTGGCGAAGTCAGTAACGGTTGAATGATTTAAGGCGGCGTCTTGATTTTTGTTGTTGCTCGGGCGAGATGCATCTACTTTCGTAGCTTTATTGCATAACTTGTTATCGGCAAGCCGGAATCCTCATCAAATTCGGCGGCTGCCTGAACCCCAAGTCGAGCTATTTCTTCCGCTGATTCATTTGCATCATAAATGGCATACATCGCGCCCAGTGCATAATCACTCCCACGCCCGTAGGAATAAAACTTCGTGAACTCCTGAACGGAGCGATAAGGTCCGACACCAAAGATGCCATAGTGATTGGCAATCAGAGCATCCATTCTCGACGATTCATAAGCCCTATCATCACTTTCATTTGAATTGAGAAAATATTCCTCTTTCAACACGCGATGTAATTTATTCCATGTTTGAAAAATGTCGGCTACGGAATTGAGTTCTGCTCTTGCACCAGGTTTTGAGAAATACACCCTCAAAGCAAGATCGGTCGTGACTGAGCCGGCAACGCCAATATAGTTTGAGCCAACCTTAATAATCTTTTCGTGATTGACAATATAATCGGCTGGTTCTTTGCTATACCCCCACTTGGTTAAAGTGTCAGCAGCAATTGCCGCATATCCATTCTTCTTTACGACTGTGATCGTTGACATGATTTATCCTTCCCGACGCATAACTAGATACTACATGATTGGCCTAATTCCGCGAGGCTGCGTATTATATCCCGCCTTCCTCCCTTCTATTGAAACCCCGCAACGGCATTTCCGCCGAGCGCCGCAACCAATTGTCACTCGGATAATGCGCAGACGCGTCGATGACGTGAAGCGTGTAGGCGTGCCGTGATCGTGACGAACGGTTTTCGCGACTCAGGTGCGGCAGCAAACCGTGCAGAACGATTAGGGTTCCCTTCTCTACTTCCAGCGGTTGCAACTTATCTTCCGGCCAGGGCTGGTCGTCGAATACTTCGAACCGCGTTCCGCCGCCTTCAGCGCGGACAAAGCGTGACTTCAATCCGTGCTTGTGCCCGCCGGGAATTACCCAAAGGCAGCCGTTCTCACGCGTAGCATCCTCCAGGGCGAACCACAGTCCAAGCATGCGCAAAGGCTCAGTGAACAGAAACGTCGCGTCCTGATGGCAGGTCACTTCGCCGCCAATGCGCGGCTGCTTGAAGATGTACATCGACTGCAACAGCAGCGGGTCGAAGATGTCGAGATCAGAAACGAGCTGCTTGATTTCAGTGGTGCGCGAGAACCGGTCAAAAGCTGGGTCGAGATCGTGCAGCGCGTGGCCGATCTTATTGATTGAGCGCTCCTTGCTTTGCCGCAACCTTCCATCGGGAAGGAAAGCATTCTCTTCGAAAAAGAAGCGAATCTTGTCGCCTGATTCCAGAAAGTAATCGTCGCTGCTGCGTGTCTGTTCGTGGGTTGAGAAAATCGAGACGACGCCCGCCGGATCAAAATCGCGCACCAGTTCTTCAGCGCGGGCGCGCAAACTGTCACACGCGCTCTCGTCAACAAAGTTCTCGACCACCAGGAAGCCGTCGCGATCGTAGGCTCTGATTTGTTCGGGATTAAGCGTCATGCGGAGAAAACATTCTCAGTTCTCACGCCAGATTAATCAAGGCAACATCCTTCCCTTGGCGCGATGAGGTCATCAGTACCACCCGCGTATGGCACTCAAGCAATCCGCATGTTGAATGGTTGATCCACCCGCTTACGCGGGTGGTACTGACCTCACTGCACGCGGTATGACTTTGATCGAACCGTTGAAGCGAAGCCCCGGGCCACGAGCCCACAACCCTGTCAGGGTTGCGGCAACCACGGTCCTTGATCCCAGGGAGTCGCCTGCGGCGACAACCCTGGGCTATGTTGCGCGACCGCGTTGCGGTCCAAAATGCTTTGCGTGACGGAAAGAGCACGATAAACTCACGACGTTTTTGGGAGGCAGCGAGCACCTGGCCCGATCAAATCAGGAAAGTGATTATCAACGAACCAATCACCCCACAGTCGCCGTTCGCGCGCTTGTTCAAGATCTTTGCGCCTGCCGCGGCAATACCTATTCAATCCACCGACCCGGCTGAAGTCTCGAGACAATATCGTCACTGGCAAAAGCGCGTGCTGCTGACTTCGATCATTGGCTATGCGACTTTCTATTTCGTCCGCAAGAACCTGAG
>DATGVD010000061.1:0-8892 GCA_035300785.1 Pyrinomonadaceae bacterium
CAGACTCCAGTCGTTCTCGTGCGCGGCGCGCGAGGGCGCAGATTGCTCCAGTGGCAGCCAGCGCGAGTTCATTTCCCGAGCGCAGACTCTCGCACGGTACGCCAGCCCGCACAATCCAACATGCAAAGCCTTTGCGCGGAAACCGGCGGCCCCGACCTCGGTCAGGTTTTGCAGCTCAAACAGCACTTCGGTATCGCTGCCATCGCAGTAGCCGTGGACGATCGCTTCGCCTTCTTCATCATATTCAGTCAGCGCCCATGGCGCGATCCGTTGCATGTAACGCGCCCGGAATCCGGGGCGGCAGTTCGCATAGAACACGTCGCCCGTGCCCGATTCGTACAGCACGGTCCAGACTTCCAGGCCTTCGCCCAGTTTCCAGCAACGGCCGTGCAGAACCGCGCCGCGCCGCGACAGTTGCGTGGGCTCGCCCTGATTTTCGGCCCGTTCAGCCAGAAAGTTGATGGCTTTCTCGCTGGGAACTTCCAGACCAATAGTTTCAAAGGTAGCGTCCATCATCTTTGGGGAGTGCTTACTTGGCGGCGCGGCGTCGTGGTCGCGCAGTCAAATCGTCAGCTTCGGGTTCGGGCTCGCGCGGCGGCCGTTTCTTATAGCCGCGAATGTTTCGTTCGGGCCCGTATGCGGGTTGCGTTCCGGTGCGGACCATTTCGGTAAACAGATCGACATCGTAATCCGCCTCGCGCGACATCGTTTCGCGAATCTCATGCAGGATGGCCAGGAATTTAGGTTTGCGATACATGGGATAATCTGAATCTGAATTCTCAGATCTGAAATTTGAAATCTCGAAGTTGGAATCTGAAAAATTCTAGAACGCCTTCTCTTTCTCAGTACCTTCGGAAACCAGAAACTCCGGAGTGACGATCATCGGCACAAAGAATCCAGCCGCCGTATTGAACAAACGAATGCGCGCTTGCCGGCGCACGTTCGCCAAATGACCAAAGTTCCATGTAACTAGATAGTCGATTTTGTGAAATGAAGCAACTGCCACATGCAACGCGTCAGCCATGTACTTGCGATGAAAGATGCCGCGCGAGATGTAACCTTCGGCAAGAATCGCTGCTTCTTCAGTGAGTTCGACCTGTTCCAGATTTCGGATCAGATTCAGATAAGCCGAACGATGCGGCTCAGACACGCGCTCAAGTTCGCGGGTCACCAATGGCGAAATCACGGCGCGATATTCCGACAATTCGTGTTCCCACCAGCGGATTGTGAGGTCGCGCCGGAAAGGCTCGCCATTATCGAGGTAAGCGCCGACTACCGATGTTTCCAGATAAGTACTTTGCTTCATCGCCGAGGTGTGGTCGCTTCCGGCCGGGGCGCGTTTTCATTCAGCACGGTACTGCTCTCCAGCGGCTCAAGCCGCACGATGCCGCGCTGAAAATCAAAGACGACGCGAAAATATCTCAGGAAGTTTCCGCCGAGGATGCCGCTTTGCTGAAAGCCCGAGGTTTCGTTCACCGGTTCAAGATCGAGGACAGCGGCGTCGATGTTTTGGCGCGTGTATGTTCCGACCGCGAGCTTCGGCAACAGAGCCATCTTTACGTTTTCCGCAATTCCCGCGGCCCCAACGACACGCATTCGGCCTTTCTGAATGAATCCTTGCGCCTCGTCGAGGGCAGCCAGTTTCTCAGACAAAACGGTGGTGGTAGCTCCGGTGTCGAAAATGAAATTAAGCGGCCTTTGGATTCCTTCGATGGCCACCTCGCCGCTGAGAAAGCCACTCGAAGTAGTTCGCATCGGAACCTCAACTCCCGGGCGTGCCTCGGTCGGGGCGCTATTATCATTCTTGCCGGGGCGGTTGATGACGGTTGCGAGATCAGCCGTTTCGCTACTACGTTGGCGGTTGAGC
Organism: Pyrinomonadaceae bacterium; assembly: GCA_035300785.1. Classification (GTDB taxonomy): domain Bacteria; phylum Acidobacteriota; class Blastocatellia; order Pyrinomonadales; family Pyrinomonadaceae; genus UBA11740. Next base: position 1,868 of record DATGVD010000061.1, read on the forward strand.
GTCAGGCGGCGCGCCCCATAATCAACTGTCGTTATCAGGCGGCCCAGGGCCGAGATTCCCAAGTATCCGTCCACCGGCTCGCGTTCTTCATAAAAATGTCGAATGTAAACGGGGACGTTTTCTATGTGCACTTCGCCAACGTCAATCGAAGTGAGATAACCGTATACAATCTCGAAACGACCTCCGCCGCCAACTGCCAGCGCGTAACCTCCTCGCGCCACGGCTCGGACCCCGACTTTTCGCGCGGTCTCTTCTGAAAGCACAGACATCCCCGATCCGGTATCGAGAACAAAACGCAGTTCCTTTCCGCCGTTGATGCGAACCTTGATAATGGGCCGATAATCGACAGCGTCGAACGGGAGGACCGACCGCTCAGCGCCGCCAAGGGAGTAGAGGTCGCCTTGCTGGCCGAGGTAGCGCAAAAAATCAATCCAACCCAGGAGGCGCGCCCGGCGATTCTCGTCAGTGCGTGGCGCGATGACCAAGAACCGCTCGTATGCGTCCGCCGCTTCCTTGTATCGTTTCAGCCGCGCCGCCGCCTGACCCAAATCGAAAAAATAATCGGGCTCGTCTGGATCGATGCTGATGGCCCGCCGCAAACCTGCGACACAGGCGGCCGTTCGATTCTCGTAGAAATCGATCATAGCCAGGCCGGCAATGGCCATGGCCTGGTCGGGGTTCAGACTGAGGGCCGTGCGAAACTCTTCAACTGACAGGTGAAAATCTCCCGTGGCCAGCACGACCGATCCGAGCAGGGCGTGCGCTTGGGCTGAGAGCGGATCGCTCGCAATCGCCCGCGCGGCATGATCGAATGAATCCTGAAGGCGTCGCTCTTTTAGCAAGGCGTGACTTAGCCCCAGCCGCGAGTCAAGGTCTTTTTCATCCTTCGCCAGCAAGTCGCGATAGATCTTTTCCGCCTTTTCAAAATCTCCGGCACGCAAAGCCTTCAGCGCTTTGTTGCGGGTCTTCTCGTTATCAATCGGCGAGGCTGCGGCCGCGCCGGCCAGCACGAGACAGATTGCCATTGCCGCGCACCCGCGGACTGCCAGCCGGTAGATTACCAATATGTTTCGCGGCAACTTCATAAGCGCGCTACTTCAGAATCTCTCCGGTCTTCATCGACCAGAACAGCAAATCAAGTTCGTCAAAATCGATGCCGATCCTGTTGGCAAAGCTCCGCATTCGCGCCTCGGTTTCCAGATAGCGGCTGCGGGTGGCCGGCGGTTTCGGCGAATCAATCACGCTCAATTCGGCCAGGCAGCGCACGATGTGCTTGTCCAGAATTGCATAGCCTTTAAAGCCGATGTTTCTGAGAAAGTGACTCGACTCTTTGTAGCCGAGGCCTTTGATCCGGCGTTCGCCCGCCAGCCAATCACGCCGTTCGACCGGATCGCGAAAGCTCTCAAGTTGATCGCGCAGCCGCATTGCACATGACGCGTTGAGATAGTCCCGTGTCGCGGCGACGTAATGCGGGCGAGCGTTCGGGAAACGGTGGGCGCCGGCGGCCACCAGAGCGCACGTCATCGCCCCTGGCTTTCCGTTTTTCAGCAAAGGCCGCACAGCTTCGACCGAACGCAATCCCATTTTGGCCGACGCTCCCGCGGTGAAGATGCAATAGACCAACTCTTCCCACAAACGCGCATCCGACCCGGCGCGCCAAACTTCGCGAAACTCTCGCAACCGTTTGCGAATTTCCGCGCGCCGCGCGTCGTGCGCGAAGCGCAACTTCTCAACTGTTACCGGTTCTGGATCACGAGGCATGGAATTCATCTCACTGAAAAGAATTCTATGGGCGCGATTATGAACATGTCAACGAAGTTGCGGAGCGTAACGACGGAAGTCAGCAACTTAGGGGAGCGCATCTCGTCATCAGGGCAAACGCATCAAAGCTTCGTCGGGCGCCGAAAGGAACTCCAAAAGAGGAGCTTCTTTTCATGATATGATGCGAAAGGGAAGTGCCGAGCGGTCTGGCCGGACGATACCGCTGAGATTGATGAGTATGAAGAGAACGGTGATCCAAACAACTGCGGCAATCGCATCGATTCTGCTAGCCGCGGTCCTCACGTTCGGGCAACAAGCTGCGCCGGCCGGGCTGAGCCTTCCGGCGGCTGCATCGGAGTCAAAGACAACTGCGCAACCGGCGTATTTGACGCAGATTCGCGGACTGCAGGGCGTTTTGGCAGAAACGCTCGATGGGTCGACAGTTGCCGCGCAGGCGGTGGATGAGAAATTCAATCCGGCATCTTCGATCAAGCTGGCAACGGCGCTGGCGGCTCTGAAAACCTACGGGCCCGAGCATCGCTTCCTTACTTCCCTTTGGGCCAGCGGCAAGATCGATCAGGCCACCGGCACGCTAAACGGAGACTTGATTGTCGCCGGACGCGACCCGTCGTTTCACTACGAACACGCCGTGATGCTGGCGCGAGAATTGAATGAACTGGGAATTCGCGCGGTCAGCGGCAACCTAATTGTCTCGCCGGGCTTTACCATGAACTTCGACTGGTCCACGAACCGCTCGGGAGAGCAACTGCGCGACGCGCTTGACACGACGCGCCGCTCGACGGTGGCCATGCAAGCCTGGACTGACGAGCGTAAACTCGTGAATGATTCTGACAGCTTGCGCACAGTTCCCAGTGTCGTCGTGCTCGGAGCAGTGGCGGTTGGCGCAGCCCCGCCCGAAGCCTCCGCGCTGCTGGCTCACAAGTCCAGTAAGCTGGTGGACATCCTGAAGGTGCTGCTCTGCTATTCCAATAATTTTATGGCCGAGCGCATTGGGGACACCGTCGGCGGTCCACAGGCGGTGCGCGCGATGGTGCTTGAGAAGTTGAAAATCGACGCGGACGAATTCTTCATGTCCTCGACCAGCGGGCTGGGTGCCAACCGGGTGACGCCGCGTGCCATGATGAAAATACTGCGCGGGCTCAGCGAAGAGTTGAAGCATGACAAACTTTCGCTCTCGGATATTCTACCGGTGGCCGGGATCGATCCAGGCACGCTGGAAGACCGATTTAGTACTGACGTCGCGCGCGGCAGCGTCGTTGCCAAGACGGGAACTCTGGCGCGCACTGACGGCGGTGCCAGTTCGCTCGTCGGTCAGATGCAAACCAAAAGCGGTCGTGTCGTACTCTTCGTGATCCTCAACGAGCACGGCAATGTGCTTCGCTTTCGGCAGAACCAGGACGACATCGTCGCGGCGATTCAGAATTCGTTCGGGGGCCCGGCGCCGTTTCCTTATCACCCGATTACCCCGGCAATGCGCCTCGCCGATTCGGATTACACAGCCGCGAAAGGCCGTGGTGAATACGAGCCGCGGAATCAGCGTTGAAAGCCTCCTGACAAATGGTCACTGTGAAAGCGGCTATGGCGAGAGCGGATCCGGTTCTTTCTGCTCCCATCAAATGCAGGCCGGGAGACCGTTTTGGTTTAGGTTCGCGGCGTATTCTCAAGCTTGACACTCTTGCGCGTCGCAGTGAATGATGAGCGCAGGCGGATCGCCGCGCCTGTCGCCATTCATGCCTGACATTCTTCTCGTCGAAGACAAAGAGAGCTTGCGCCGCGTTTTGCGTTTGACGCTGGAAAACGCGGGCTACTCAGTCACTGAGGCCGCGGACGCGCGCGCAGCGATCAACGAAATCGGCCGCGTTCCTCACAAGGTCGTGCTGACGGATCTGCGCATGCCGAACGGTACCGGCCTCGACGTTTTGCGCGCGGCGCGCGCCGCCGACGGTGACGTGCCGGTGATCGTGATGACCGCGTACGGCTCGATTGACGAAGCGGTGCAAGCGATGAAAGACGGCGCGCACGACTTTCTACAAAAACCTGTCGATTCAAATCATCTTCTGTTGCTGGTCGGTCGCGCGCTGGAGCAGTCCCGCTTGCGCACGGAAAACATGTTGCTGCGCGAGGAATGGTCGAAGCGTTACGGCTTTCCGCGGATTATCGGAGAGTCGGAAGCGATCAAGAGAGCGGTTGCGGAAACCCAGCGCGTCGCCCAAACCGAAGCTACCGTTCTGTTGCTCGGAGAGTCGGGCACCGGCAAGGAGCTCTTCGCGCGCGCGGTCCATCATCTATCCAATCGCCGCGACAACCCCCTGGTGGCGATCAACTGCGCCGCAATTCCTGAGACGCTGATCGAAAACGAGTTGTTCGGCCACGAACGCGGCGCATTCACCGGCGCCGGCGATCGCCGGCTTGGCAAATTCGAATTAGCTTCAGGCGGAACGGTGTTTCTCGACGAAATCGGCGAGCTGCCTGTCGCAGTTCAGGGCAAACTCCTGCGCGTCATCGAAGAGAGATGCGTCGATCGCATCGGCGGGCGGGCGCCCGTACCAGTTGATGTTCGCGTCGTTGCCGCGACGAACAAAGACTTGCGCACCGCCGTGGACAAAGGCGAGTTTCGCGGCGATCTTTTCTTTCGGCTCGCTGTTTTTCCAATCGAGATTCCACCACTGCGTGATCGCGGCGAAGACGTGGTTTTGCTCGCGCACCATTTTGCCGCGCAGCTCGGCAAGGAAATGCGAGGCAGGGAAGCGACGCTTAGCCACGCGAGTGTCGCAGCGCTGCACACACGCCGCTGGCCGGGCAACGTGCGCGAACTCGAGAACGCGATCGAGCGCGCGTGCATCCTGGCGGATAGTTCGACTCTCGAACCTCGCGACCTTGGCTTGATCGCAGAGACAAGCGAAGCTCAGTTGTCAGGCTTTGACGCGTCGGGAACGCTGAGCGAAGCAACCGATCGGGTGGTGCAGATTGTCGAGCGGCGCAAGATCGCCGAGGCGCTCGCCGCGCACGACGGTAACAAGACGCGCGCGGCTGAAACTTTGGGCGTGAGTTACAAAACGCTCTTGACCAAGATCAAAGACTACAGTCTCTAAAGCCACGATGAATGACGAGCAGGACTCAGGTCCCAAGTCACAGATCCCGGGTTCGGACTCCCAGGGCGGCACTTCTCAGTCCTCAAATACCGATACCAATCAAGACGCCGCCAGCTTCAACCTTTCGGTAAACGCGGCCGAGATCGCCGGCGAAACTGTTTCCGTCATTGGCGAAGCAACCGGTCGCTTTCCGCGGTCCCTGAGCGTGGAACGCAGCGAGCATGAAAGCACCGGGAAGCATGCCTTCATGGTCGGCGCGGGCATTCTGATTAGCCGGATTATCGGGGTGATTCGGCAGCGAGTCTTCTTGCATTATCTCGGCATTGGGGACGCATCCGGTGCCTTCACCGCCGCGTTTAGAATTCCAAACTTCCTTCAGAATGTCTTTGGCGAGGGCGCGCTGTCCGCGTCGTTCATTCCGGTTTACGCCAATTTGTTAGCGCGCGGTGACAAGAAGGAAGCCTCGCGCCTGGCAGACGCAGTGCTGACGATGTTGGCGCTCGCGACTTCTGTGGTTGTACTCGTCGGAGTTTTGACAACTCGCTACTTCGTTGGCCTGTTTGCCTATAGTTTTGACGACGCGACGCGTGAACTGACGATCCATTTGGTGCAGATTCTCTTTCCCGGCGCCGGCCTGCTCGTAATGTCAGCGTGGTGCCTCGGCGTTCTTAACAGTCATCGCCGATTTTTTCTCTCTTACACGGCCCCGGTTATCTGGAACGTCGCGATCATCGCCACGCTGATTTGGTTTGGTAGGCGTACGGACGAATTTCATCTAGCCCAGGTTACTGCATGGGGATCCGTCGCTGGCAGTGCCTTACAGTTCGGCGTCCAATTGCCGACCGTTCTGAAATTAATAAAACGATTGCGTCCAGTTTTTGATCTGGCGAGCGCGAACGTTCGCGAAGTGCTGAAAAACTTTTTCCCTGTTTTTGTCAGTCGGGGAGTGGTGCAAATTTCGGCTTTTATTGACGCGATGTTGGCTGGGCTAATCAGCACCCACGCGGTCGCCGCGCTGAATGTCGCGCAAAGTCTCTACACCCTGCCGGTTAGTTTGTTTGGAATGTCGATCTCTGCCGCCGAGTTGCCGGCCATGTCTAGCGTGGTGGGAACGACCGAGGAAATCGCCTCTCAATTGCGCCGGCGTCTCGACGGAGGGCTAAGCCGAATCGCTTTTTTCATCGTGCCGTCGGCGATGGCGATGCTGGCGTTGGGCGATATGATGACGGCCGCCCTCTATCAGACCGGCAAGTTCACCCAAGACGCCACAGTTTATGTTTGGGGAATTCTGGCGGGGTCGACTATAGGGTTGCTCGCTTCGACGCTCGGCCGGATGTACGCATCAACCTACTACGCGCTTCATGACACACGGACTCCACTTCTCTTCGCTGTCATCAGAGTTGCCCTCACGACCGGCCTCGGTTATCTGTGCGCGATTCCGCTGCCGCACGCGCTCGGGATCGATCCAAGGTGGGGCGCGGCCGGATTGACCGCCTCGGCGGGCGTGGCCGGCTGGGTCGAGTTTGCGCTGCTGCGACGAACGCTGAACCGGCGCATTGGTCGCACCGGACTGTCGTTGGCTTATGTGACGAAGCTTTGGATTGCGGCCACGAGCGGCGCTGGTGTCGGCTGGGCGATCAAGCTGGTAATTGGGCAGCGCCATCCGGTCATCGCGGCGGCGCTGGTGCTGGTGCCGTACGGTCTGACCTACTTTGCCGTCTCCTCGGCTTTGGGGTTGCCGGAGGCGAATGCGGTCGTAGGACGCGGATTGAAGATAATTGGGCTGAAGAAGCGCTGAACAAGCAAAATAGCTGGTCAGTCTGTCAGGATGAGCGAGTGAGTTCAGCTCTCCCAGCAACCGCGGCGGACCCCCAAAAAAAACATTTCTGGAGAATTCAGGACATTGCTTCTTTAGTTGATTATCCCAAAAAGACGGATAGGTTGGAGCAGCGGCAGGCGGCGGGGGAAACCCCCTGAGCCGCTTTTTCATTCATGCAGGCCGCGCCTTTGCGGTTTTCACCCTCTCACCCCAACTCCTGATTGACCCGCCCTTAACCTCTCTCTATCATCGCCTTATGCAACCTGTTCTTTCGTCGGCCCAGATGCGCGAGGTCGACCGCATGACCGTTGAGCGTAACGGCACGCCGTCGT
>DATGVD010000062.1:0-4418 GCA_035300785.1 Pyrinomonadaceae bacterium
TCGAGCTTCTCAAACATCGTGGCCATGGCGCCCGGATCGTAACCGGCTGCCCACATGTATTGGACGCCAAGCCGATCAGCTTCTGCCTCGGCAGCGCGGGTGAACTTCAGAAAGGCCATGCCTTCCAGGAATCCGCCGCCGTTGTAGAGCACGGTACTCGCAATCGGGACTCCCAGCAGGATTGTCGCCAGCATGCCGTAGTTTATGACTTCCATCTTCCTTTCGTTTTCCATAGCGTGGCGGGCGGCAACGTGCCCGATCTCGTGCGCCATGACGCCGGCCAACTCGGCCTCGTTATCGGCCGCCAGCAGCAGCCCCTTGTTGACATAAAAGAAACCGCCCGGCAGCGCAAAGGCGTTCACTTCATCGGAATCGATCACTTTGATCGTAAAAGGAACTTTGGCGTCTGAGTGCAGCACGATGTTCTGACCAACGCGATTCACGTATTCGGTAATTATTGGATCGTCGATGAACTTGGCTTCCTTATCGACTTCGGCGGCCAGCATCCGGCCCATCTTCACTTCTTTTTCGGTGCCCGCGGCGAGCTTGCCCCAGAGACCTTTGTTGATGTTGCGCTTCCCGATCATGGTCGGGTCGTCGTTGGTTGAAAGCGTCTTATCACTGGAGGTCTGAGTGGCAGGCTGCGGCGACTTGTCCTTGCTGGTCTTGTCTTTCTGGGCCGGCGACTGCTTCGTCTGATCCTGACCCTTTGTTTGATCCTGAGTCTGTGGCCCGGCCAGAGCAGCCACAGTGGTTACCCATAAACTCAGCCCCAGGCCGATCGCAGTGACGGCGCGAGAGAGATGACTTTTCATTTGAACCTCCAAAAATTCGAGGCCGGGAGAGAAAACCGGGCTTCGTCTCTCGGTGGGCCGTAACCAACGATCTTGACGGCCGCTTTGCTTTTCAAGCGGCAGCACTTTGAGGCGCCAGCACTGCTTTCAACGCATCGCTTTGATGCCATGTTTCGCACCGAGGTTGCGCAATCGCGGATAACGGTCGGCGAAAACTTTCGGATATTTCCCGACGCGACTTTGGCGCCTTCGGACTTCGCATTATAGTCCACCGAAAGCGAAAAGCCTATGCAATTGCGGCATTGTCAGCCGAGTGATACATTCCGCCTTGCCTTCGATGGTTAAGAACGCAGGAAAATCTGGAACGAAACCCAGCCGCGCCCGGCTCCCCTTGACGCGCCGGGATCGGAAGCCTGTCGTGGCTATCATCGGCGCCGGCCGGTTGGGAACCGCGCTCGGCCAGGCGGCGATCAGGGCGGGATATCGAGTCGAAATCGCGGTTGCCCGGCGCCGAACCAGCGCGCATCGCGCCGCGAAATTAATCGGCAAGAACACCGCCGGACTGGACCTTCGGCAACTCAGTCAGCTCTCACGCAGCCACTGCGTCCGGCTCAGTCGTTGCTCTCTGATCCTCATCTCAACTCCGGATGATGCAATCGCGTCGGTCGCCGAGCAACTGGCAGTAATATTCAATTCGCGGGAAGTCGAGGCCGGACGCCGGGCTTCTGGCCGGCGCGTAGCTTTGCACACCAGCGGAGCTTTATCTGCTGCGGTCTTATCGCCGCTGCAACGCGCAGGATTCGCAACCGGTTCGCTCCATCCGCTGGTTTCGATCAGCGATTCTCGCACCGGCGCAAACGCATTTCGAAATGCTTTTTTCGCGATCGAAGGCGATCGCATGGCTGCGCGCGCCGCTAAGTCAGTCGTTCGAAATCTCGGCGGACAGAGTTTCTCGATCAGCCCGAACGCGAAAGCGCTTTATCATGCGGCCGCGGTTACAACATCCGGGCACGTCGTCGCTTTGTTCGACATCGCTTTGGAGATGCTGGTTAGCTGCGGCCTCTCACGACGCCGGTCGCGTCAGGTCCTTCAGCCATTGCTGGAAAGCACCACCAGGAACCTCTCGACAAAGGATCCCCGACTTGCCCTGACGGGCCCGTTCGCCCGCGGTGATGTTTCAACGGCCAGGAGACATCTCGATTCGATCAAGTCACATAAACTGCCCGACGGCCTTGCCGCTTATATCCTACTCGGACACCGCTCACTCTTGCTGGCCGGGGGCCAGGCGAACCGCGACGGACTCGCCAGGATCGCTGAAATACTTTCGAAGAGCCGTTGATGAGACTCAAGTCTTTGTTATTTTGTTTTCAGGCTTTTCTGGCCGAGGAGGCCGAGGCGAATTCTTCAGGCATTGTTCGGCGAGCGCTAGCGTGGTCATCGCGCGCAAAGGCTTGTCTTCAAAATTAGCGGAGAGATTGAGTGCACCGTCGAAATCGTATTTGGCGATTTCCCTAAAACCATTTTCCGGGTTGAAGCCTGGGGTAGTAAATGAGGCGTAACTGCCAAAGGACCTTCCCTCAATCTTTCGCCGAACATAATCATGAGAAAAATCCGGTGACTCGATGTGATTAATACACTTCACTACGTCACCGAGGATCGCGATCGCCCGGTTGGGCTCAATCTTCGCGTAAAGGTAGACGACGCCCAATAGTGCCCGTGCCTTTACTTCAGTGTCGGGAGCCTTTACCCCGCTGGTCACAACTTCTTCGAGAAGGTCGCGCGCCTCTTGATCGTTCGTCGTGTTCTTAACTGAGTCCTCAGCGATTCTCGAGTAAAGGTAAGCTCGCTGATCAAGCTCAACTACTTTCGCGGCTAGCTTTCGCCCCTCATCGAGTTTGTTGTCTTTAATGGCCTGTTGCGCGCGCTCGAAATAAACCCAGTTGAGTATTTTATCGGCCAGTGCGGAATCGTCGATTTTGGCGACGGCGGAGAGCACGTGCTCCAGAGGTTCGTTCCTTGCTCCCAGAATGGCGAGCGCCAACATCTGTTCACGCATTGCGGGATTTGCCTGTCTGTCGGCGTCTTCGATGACTTCATCGAACGACTTCTTTGGGTGTTCGGCGACAGTATCGCTGACTCGCTGCTGTTCTCGTTGGCTGAGAATGGCGAACATATTTCCGCAAGTTCGTTGCACCGCCGGAACTAACTCGGGCAGCGATTGACTGACCTGCGCTTGCAATCGCGTTAAGGCCATCCAGATCTGATCGCTTTCCGAAAAACGGCTGCCCGCCCCCGCCTCGATTGGGCTCTCAAGCAATTGCTGGGCTCGGCGCAACAGTGTCTGCAAGAATAATCTTTGCAGGGATTGATTGGGCGTAAAGTTCTCCGGAACGCGATAGTAAGTCCAGCTCGGCATCTCTCCCGCTTCGCGATTATTGCCGAAGGGATACGACGAAAGATAAAGAAACTGGTCCATTGTCGCAGCTGCGTAAGCTGTCAGTGCCTCTTGATAGAAACGATCGGCCGTGGCCTTATCCAGCGCCCATAGGGAATAAAGAAACACCGGGAGTTGCAGCGTTGCGGGATATCGTAAGCTGATCCGCGCAAAGCTCAGAGCGGAACTCTGATCCGAAGACAGCAGGTTGTACGCCGTAACGAGAAGTTTTTCGGCGACTCTTGCTTCTTGCCCTGCGTCCTTCGTCGGTTTCTCTTCAGCCTCTTTGGTCTCTTCCTTTAGCATCTGGTCTGATAGCTTGTGGGCCCAGACGGAATCGCGTTTCGCGATCGCAGTTATTACGGTGTAGCGTTGGTCGGGGACTGAAACCATGAGCCCCACGCCTCCGCGGCGCGGCTCGTCACCCTTCTCTTTGAAGTTCTGGGTTGCCAGATCGAACGCTTGTGTGAACGCCGCACGCGCTTTGTCCTGCCTGTAAGGCCAAAGCAAATCGGCGGCGCGAAGCACGACGGCAATACGTTTGACGGCGTCATCGATCAGCTGGCTGGCATCTAGTTGTTGCTGAATTAGATTAAGCGCGTCGTCGCGCTGGCATGAGGATGGTGGCTTGGACACCTGCTTATTTTGAGCCATGGTTGGCCCGGCAACAGCCAACGAAAAAATAAGGCAGATGAAAATCGCCAAATGCGGAGAGGTTTTCATTCGGTCCAGCGAAAAATCGAGGCTGCCTCGACCCAAGGCTAGGCAGGCAATTACGCAGCCCTGAGCATCCGACAGCCTCACGAACGTCCGTTTCACAGTGGGCGCGATTCCGGGCTCGATCCCATCCCCGTTCGCAACAATTGCGTGCTGGCACCTCCTAAGTGAAGCAGGATTGATGGGGAGTCGGCAGTGGAGGATCTTCGAGTGAAGTCGCGCTGCTACCAAAAACACTGGCAGGCTATTCCTCTCCGGAAGCGTTGTCAAGCGCATTTTTGAGCGTAAATATGCAGGGGCGGTCACAACACGAAGCGGCGGATTCCTAAACGCCGGCGAAAAACTTGGAACCAGTTCGCCGGTTTTAGCGTCTCTAGAAGTAACCCCGGATTTGTTAACAGTCGGCCTTTAACACCGTCTTAACTTGTAGGCCGTTCTTAGGGAGCAATCATAATGAGCACCGCCAAAGCTGC
>DATGVD010000063.1:0-2213 GCA_035300785.1 Pyrinomonadaceae bacterium
CGGGTGGTACCGACCTCATGAGGTCGTAGCTTGGAACATATTGCAGTAGCGGCTGTCTAAGATCGCGGAGGACAACCGCCATGACCCGCCATGAAGCCAGGCGACCAGAAGTCGCTTCGCAATCAAACGCCCCACAAGCAAATCCGAGAATCAACGTCACGCCACTGATCGACGTGCTGCTGGTGGTGCTGATCATTTTCCTGGTCCTGACACCGCTAAAGCCGGCACGCTTTATGACTGCGGTGCCATCGAAGCCGGATTTAGCGCGACCCCTGATAGCGAACGATGGCACTCTCGTAGTCACAATCAAGTCAGACCGTTCGTTGATGCTCAATAGTCTTACCGACATGGGCTCAGTCAACGATACCAGCAAGCTGGGCTCGGCGCTCAGCGATCTATTTCAGCAACGGCTACAGAACCACGCTTATAGCGACCGAATGCGCGATCGCATCGACTTGCCCGAGGCAATGCGGATCGAGAAGACCGTCTTCATCAAAGCTCCACGTTCAATTCCTTACGGCGAAGTCGTGCGCGTCCTCGACGGAATCAGAGGAGCGGGCGCCAGTCCGGTTGGCCTTCAGATCGACGATCTGAATTAGTTGGGGCAGTAGCCCGCGCGTAAGCAAGGGCGTCTGGATAATTAGTTGGGGCAGTAGCCAGCGCGTAAGCAAGGGCGTCAGGATGATCCAACGAAAACGCCCTCCCTAACGGTCGGGCTACCGCCCGCTGGCTGCGAACTCGCACTTCCACTCGCCAAAAGCCCCCGCCTCTGCTATGCTCTGTTGCATCGATAGGACACGATTGCACAGATGCGCTACGTCGACAATCCACCGAATCCCTGGCTGACGCATTCCGTTGAATGGATCGGTGAGCCACCCGCCGCGAAGATCGAAGTCTTTGAAGAGACCGAAACGCGCACGATCATCAGCAGTAACGACAGTCCCGACGTCGCTTTCGATCATTCGGTGAACTGCTATCGCGGATGCGTGCACGGCTGCACCTATTGTTTCAGCCGGCCGACTCATGAATACCTCGGCTACGGCGCGGGCACTGACTTTGAACGAAAGATCATCGCGAAGGTGCGCGCGCCTGAACTGCTCCGCAAAGAATTGATGAAGCGTTCATGGCAAGGCGACGAGATCGTCTTCTCGTTTACTTCCGATCCGTACATTCCGCTGGAAGCGAATTACAAATTAACACGTGGCTGTCTGGAAGTCTGCGCGGAGTTTCGCAATCCGGTCGGAATCGTCACCAAATCAGCCTTGATTCGCCGTGATATCGATGTGCTGCAACGGCTAACCCAGGACGCAAGCGTCGGCGTCTTTTTTTCCATTCCGTTTGCCGATTACGATATTGCGCGGGCAGTCGAACCGTTCGCGCCTTCGCCCAACGCGCGATTCGAAGCGATGAAAACCCTGGCGGACGCCGGCATCCAGGTCGGCATCGGCATCGCGCCGACGATTCCCGGTTTGTCTACCGACATTCCCGGACTCTTGCAGCGCGCGAAAGACTGTGGCGCGACGAAAGCCTTCATCAACATGCTGCGTTTGCCGGGCAGTGTCGCTCCTTATTTCGAACAACGCCTGCGCGAAAAACTTCCCACCAAAGCCGACCGTGTCCTGAATCGTATCCGCGACGCGCGCGGCGGCAAGTTGAACTCCAGCGTCTTTGGCGAGCGGATGCGCGGCAAAGGCCAGTACTGGTCAGCGCAGGAGAAGCTTTTTGACGTTTATTGCCGGCGCCTCGGCTTTAATGAGCATCGGGTCGGCAGCGAGCGCCACACCAGACCAAACACATTTCGTCGTCCTTCGCCGCAGGGATCGCTGTTTGGGTAATGCACCGATTACTCGTTTGCTTGCAATCGTCTTCTGCTTTCCTCATTGCCGCGTTTGTTCAATCCCCTGTGGAAACTAAACCCTATTGGTTACTATCTAAGTTCCAGAGTTGACTCAGCCGAGCGATCAGGCGTAAAAGATTGAGTCGCAGCCTAAATGGCAATTCCAATTCATGATCTCTGGTGGTTAGCTGCCGGCGGCGGTGCCAGCGCGGGCGCGCGTTTCATGAAAGTGCGCATCGATGCCGCTCTGACCGCGCGCCGGCGAAGCCGTTTGCCCGATCCCACGGGCGAGTTGCTGCGCCTGCAAAGTCTCTACGGATACAACCCGCATTCACTCGTGAGCATTGCGCCGGGCGCGCTTCTCTGGTCGACGCCG
>DATGVD010000064.1:0-4632 GCA_035300785.1 Pyrinomonadaceae bacterium
TCTTCGCCAAAACGAGTGATTGAGTCGATGGCAAGAAGGTCAGGAGGAAGGTGATTGCGGTTGCCGTGATTATTCTCGTTCGTTTAGCAGCGGTGGCGCGCAGTGAATCGGAGGCGTAGCCTCCAAAGATTCTCATGGAACGTGCCACGGTAAGGCAGAGCCTTACCGCACATCGGGACGGCGGAGCCGCGTAAACACGCTGAGTTCCGCAAGTGAGACCGGCGACCAGTTTCTTGATTGATCTGACGAACAGGGCTTCGCTCCTTTGCCAAGTGAGGTTGCGAAGACGGCAAACTTGCCAGGCGCGAGATCGAGCGAACATCGAGCAAACACAGAAGAGCGGGCCGAATGCCCGCGCTCCCAACGCGCTCCTAGCGAATCGCGCGGCGGCGAGTTAGGCCGGCAACCGTGGGATTAAGCTTCACGCGAGATTCAGCGGCAACGAGGCGGCGCCGAACTCCCGCATGGTGAAAGTGACAAATAGCTACTGCGAGCGCATCCGCGGCGTCGTGTGGTTCAGGGATTGCCGTAAGTGAAAGCAGCACTCGCACCATCTCCTGGACTTGTTGTTTCTCGGCGTTGCCATAGCCGGCGACGGTCTGTTTGATCAGTCGCGGCGAATATTCACTGATTTCCAGCGCGGCGCTTTCGGCGGCGAGCAAGGCGACTCCGCGCACCTGACCAAGCTTAAGAATGACTTTCGGATTCTGGGCATAGAACGCGTCTTCGATTGCGCACGCGTCGGGCTTCAGCCTGCTGATTACTTCTTCAAGGCCGCGACTGATCGCCAGGAGCCGTGAAGAGAAACTTGCCGATGACTTCAGCTTGAGCGCGCCGAACTCGATCAAGCGATACTTGCGGCCACCGCTGTCGCCTTCGACAACGCCCCAACCGGTCGTATCGCTTCCCGGATCGATTCCTAGGACACGCATAATGAGCCAGAGTTTACAGCAAGTTTCAAGCTAGTTCTACAGTAGTGTGGTTCTGATACAAAATACGGAGGTTAACTCTCTTTGCAAATCTGACTACAGCTGGCATGAGGTCAGTACCACCCGCGTCAGTGGGTGGGGTCAGGCCTTCAGCGTCGAGGGTGATGAACTATTTCCGGTTGCTTGAGTGTCACACCCACCCGCTCACGCAGGTGGTACTGATGACCTCATAACAAGGGATCACGCCGCGGCCATGTCGGCTTCGCTGATGTCAAAGTTGGCGTGGACTTTTTGCACGTCGTCGTGATCTTCGAGCGCTTCTACCAGACGCAGCATCTGTTGGGCGTTGCCGCCTTCGAGCTTGATGTAGTTTTGCGGCACCATGGAGATTTCGGCGACTTGTGGCTCGATGCCGGCGGCTTTGATGGCAGAGCTAACCGCCTCGAAGCTTTCCGGCGCAGTAATGATTTCGTAATTCTCTTCGTCGCTGCGCAGGTCTTCAGCCCCGGCATCGGTGACGATGTCGAACAATTCATCTTCAGACTTTGCGGCCTTCGGAACGACGATATAACCCTTCTTCTCAAACATCCAGGCCACTGCGCCGGCGGCCGCGAAGTTGCCGCCATTCTTCGAAAACAAGTGGCGAATCTCGGCGACGGTGCGATTACGATTGTCGGTCATCGACTCGATCAGTAACGCAACGCCGCCCGGGCCATAGCCTTCATACGTGATTTCCTCGTAGGTTACGCCTGCTTCCGCGCCGGTGCCGCGACGGATGGCCCGATCGATTGTGTCGTTGGGCATGTTGCCGGCTTTGGCGTCCAGAATTGCCTTGCGCAGGCGCGCGTTGGCGTCGGGATCGCCGCCGCCGGTACGCGCCGCCACGGTGATTTCCTTGATGAATTTGGTGAAGAGTTTGCCGCGCTTGGCGTCAGTCGCACCCTTCTTGTGCTTGATCGAATGCCACTTCGAATGTCCGGACATTGAGCTTAGCGATCCTTAAATGAATTTCTTTGATTGAGTTTGAGGGCAGAATATATCACAAGGGCGCGGTGTGCTCGCAAGGTCCACCCTGTTGCCGGCGGATTTGTTTAGAGTTCAGCCTTTAGCTTATCCCCGTAGTCAGCACCCTAAGGCTTTGCACAAAAACTCTTATTTTATGTTCTTTCGTGTACCTTGGTGTGATTTTGTGGATCGTATGGCTAGGAATCCTAAGCACACGATCCACGAAATCACACGAAATCTCACGAAGCAACACGAACCAATGCTGATCTCAGACGTTCTCAGTGGTTCCACTTCGAACCGGCGGGTGACTTTTTGTGCAAAGCCGCACCCTAAAGGTTGAACTCTGAACCCACAACCGCTCCGCTACTTCAACTTTTCGTATTCGGCGTGGGCTCCGATCAGAATGGAAATTGTCGGATCGGCGTCTTTCCAGAGCGCGAAGAAATCCTGATAGGCTTTGCGCGCTTTTACCGCGTCGCCGCTGAGCGTGGCCGCGCGCGCAAGCCCGACGTAGGCCAGCGGATACAACGGCGACAGCGGATACCAACCACGATGGTCGATGATGGTGCGAAACTCTTTGGTCGCCTCGGCGCCGTTTCCCTGTTTCAGATAAGCCTGTGCGCGCACGTATTGCGGCCAGAATTCACCATAAACTTCGTACTTGCGCGCGGGTTCGAGCAACTGTATCGCCTGCGCCGCGTTCCCGCGGTTCAATTCAAGCTGCGCTCGGATCAGGGGCAGCGAGACCGTATTGACCAGCGTGTCCGCCGCATATTGTTTCGATAGCTCGTCAATCAGAGACTGCGCCGGCCCGCTTTGATTGCAAGCTGCAAAGGCATTCGCGGCGCTCACGAGGTTCGCCTGTTCGCGGGAAAGAGCCAGGGCCTTCCTCACGATCTCGTTGACCGGCGCGCAATTTCCAAAAATCGCGTTTCGCCTCGCCTGCTGCAAGAGCACCTGCGCTGTGATCTCTTTTGAATCGCCGCGCGGCGCAACCTCGATCTGGTGGTCGTCGAGTTGATTGGCTTTCGCCAATTGTCCGCCAAACTCGGCGCTCTGCGCCTGCCAGTTCTGGGCTTCATTCGGTCTGCTCGCGGCCCAATCAAGCTGCTCTTTCATTGCGACCGCGTCACCCTGCACAAAGGCGATGTGATAAAGGCGGGTATGCATGTTCGTGGTTTCGAGCTTTTGCGATAACGCCTGGCGCAAAATGTCCCTGGCCTCGTCAAAGCGATTGAGGCCCATGAAACCAACCGCGAGGTTTGCGTGCGCTCGCGCGTCCTTAGGGTTAAGACGCACGGCTGCTTGTGCTTCCTCGACGGCCTTCTCGAAAGGTCCCACCACCGTGTAGCGGTTCGCGAGCAGATTAAGCGGTTCCCAGTCTCGCGGATAGGTGCTCTTCCAGATCTCCAGCCATTCGATTTGACGGGCCCATTCTCCGGTAACGCCGCCGAAATAACTCGCAGAGATGTATAACTTCTCGCGCTCGCTGGCCCGGTCGCGAAGTTCGTAAGCCTTCTTTGATGCTTCGCGCGAAAGCTCGTTCTGTTTGATGCTGTTATAGCAGTACGCCAGGCGCGCGTAGGCGCTGGCAAAATTCTGGTCCAGTTCGATCGCGTGTTTGTAAAAAGGAATCGCTTCGTGGTACTTGCCGTTCGAGTGCTGCGCAAAACCCAGCGAGTAATTCTTCAGCGCATCCAGCGATGAAGTAGTGACCTGTTCGATCGGAGCATCGAACTTTTTGATCGAGGAGAGCGACTCTCCCAGCTTCTCGCGCAACCTCGAGGCCGCCTGCCCGAGCGACTTTAATACTTGTTCCTTGCCGTCAACTTCGAACTGCTCCTGGGCAATCGGATCTCCCGTCCGCGAGTTCAACGCCTCGAGCGAAACTACGTAATGACTGCTACCCAGGCTCGAGATCGATCCCAGCAACATCGCTTTCAGCCCCTGTCGCTCACAAATCTCTTTCGCGACATCACGCGTGACGTGTTCGTCAGGCGAGCGGTCCATAAACTTCAAGGTGTCGCGCACGCGCTCTTCGGAAAAGATATCGAGGAACGGTGACTGGCCGAGCTGAACCGCGAGCGCCTGCTTGAGAGTTCCGTCAAAAACCGGATCGCCGGTAGTGTTGAGAAAATCCGCCAGCAGAATACTGTCCTTGTCGGTGAGCGCCACGCGCTGGCGAGGATAATAAAAGTAAACCGCGACCGCGATTAGCACGATCGCCAGCCCGGCAACCGCCACGCCGATTTTGTGACGCTTGATCTCGCTCACGACGTATTCCGCGCTCGACACGCGCGTTGGCGCGGCACTCGGGGCCGGAGCAGTGGGCTTTGCCGCGCCGGGAACCGACGTATGAACGCCTGGCATCGTCGCCAGGATGTCCGTATCGGCATAGGCGAGACCGGAAGCACTGAGCGCATCAGTCAACTTGTCGGGAGGCATCGAACGTTCGAGTTCAGTTTGAAACTCAAGCCGCTGTTTCAGCTTCTTCAAGTCTGACTCGAATTCCTTGATTGTCTGATAGCGCTCGTCAACGTTCTTGCGCAATGCCTTCATCACGATCCATTCAAACTCGGCGGGCAGATTTGGCGCGAAGCGCGCGATCGGCGGCGGATCGGTTTTGGCGATCGCCACGATCACGTCCGTCTTGGTGTCCCCGAAAAACGGCGCGCGTCCGGCCGCCATTTCGTAGAGC
>DATGVD010000065.1:0-8094 GCA_035300785.1 Pyrinomonadaceae bacterium
AAGTATTGGCCCATCTCAGCGCAGCGCTCGACGAGTTTTTCTTCCTGCAAAGTTTGAATTGTCGTGGCCGCGGCCGTGGTGGCCATGGGATTCGCGCCGAAAGTTGACGTGTGATAGAACGGGTTCGGGTGGAACGATTTGAAAATTTCGTCGGTCGTGTGGAACGCCGCGCACGGAATCACGCCACCGGAAATTGCTTTGCCTAGACACATGATGTCCGGCACGACGCCGGTGTGATTGCAGCCGAACATCTTCCCTGTGCGCCCCAGACCGGTTTGCACTTCATCGAGGATGAGCAGCACGCCGCGTTCAGTACAGATGCGACGCACCACCGGCAGATAGTCGTCGGGCGGAACGATCACGCCGCCTTCGCCCTGGATCGGCTCCAGAATTACCGCAGCCGTTTTGTCGTCGATGGCTGTCTCGATCGCTTCGGCGTCGCCGTAAGGAACAAACGCCGCCTCCAGCAACGGCAGAAACGGCTTGCGAAACAGATCGCGCCCGGTCACCGACAGCGACCCCATCGTCTTGCCGTGAAACGAATTGATCGTCGAGATGAATTTCGGCTTCCCGGTGTAAAGCCGGGCGAGTTTCAGCGCGCCTTCGACCGACTCAGTTCCAGTTGAGCACCAAAACGTTTTGCGCAAATCGCCCGGCGTAATCTCCGCCAGACGCCTTGCCGCATCAGCCGATCGTGGATTGAGCATCCATTGCGAATGGAGGGCCATGCGATCCATCTGCTGCTTAATGGCGTTGATGATTTTCGGGTGCCGATGCCCCAGCGCGAAAATTCCAAACCCGCCCAGACAATCGATGAACTCGCGTCCCGAAACGTCGCGCAGGACGCAGCCTTCGCCGAACCATTCGACCACTGCGCCGGCGACAGTCTTGGGATCGGGCCAGCGATTCAGGTAGGAATTGAAGTTCTCGACAGTTTCGCGGACGAGTTGGTCTGCCTGGTCAGAAGAGAGATCGTCTGCGAAGTTGAAGTCCATTAGCTGACAGTTAGCCGACGCTGGCGCT
Source organism: Pyrinomonadaceae bacterium (assembly GCA_035300785.1). Classification (GTDB taxonomy): domain Bacteria; phylum Acidobacteriota; class Blastocatellia; order Pyrinomonadales; family Pyrinomonadaceae; genus UBA11740. The sequence goes on from DATGVD010000065.1 coordinate 1,024, forward strand.
TGCGCAAATAGTAATAGCCGCCGCCCAGGATTCCCATGAAGAGCAATACACTCAAGATTATTATTAGTGGTCGTAGGCTGCGCGCCGCGCCGATTTGATAAGAGACTGCTACCCAGAACGAGGCCCACAAGAATCCGCTAATCAAATTGAGCGTGCTGTATTTCCTGGCCGGCATGCCGGCCGTCGCGCACACCAAAGGAATCGAGATGCGCAATCCGGCCAGGAATCTCGAAAGCAAGACGGCAACCGTGCTGTGCTTGAGCACGATCTTGCTTATCTTCGGGTACCACTTGCGCAATCGCTTGTTCTTGTTAATCGCGCGCGCGGCCCTTTCGTGCGCCGCGTAGAAGTAGATTTGATCTCCGGCTGAGCCGCCGATTGCCCCCGCCAGAATCGTCAGACGCCAATCGAGATAACCGGCGCCACAGAGGTAACCCGCAGTGCACAGCACCACCTCGCCCTCCCAAAAAGCGGCGCCCAGAACCAGGAAGTAGGTGTACTTCGAAGACAGCAACCGCTGCAAAAGATTCTTATCAACCCAAGACGGCAGATCGACCGCAGCTAACGTGGCGGCAAAAGCGAAATTGATGATAAAGCTGAGCAGGGTCGGCACGGTGATTAGCTGGCCCTCGCGTGCCGCTCGTCGGAAACGACGAGAGGTCGGGCTCTGACCACGGGCTTGGTGGCTGATTCATTAAGCGGCGGAAGATCGCCGGTGACGTCGCGCACTACGCGCAGCACGCGCTCGACATCCGAGGCGCGCAGTCGCGAATAGACCGGCAACTGGATCGCTTGCTCAGTGATCTTTGCGCCCGGACACTCGGCCGCGAATTCTTTGAAGAGCGGCAAAGCGGAGCACACATCGACGTGCGTGGTTTCGAAATCAACTGCACGGCGAATAGCGCGGCGGCTAACGCGCGCCGGATCGGAAGCGTAGATGCAATATTGATAGTAGACGTGTTCGACATCCGGGAGCACGCGCGGCGTTTTCACCGCGCGACAGTCCGCCAGCCCGCGCGTGTAGATGTCCGCGTTGGCCCGCGACCGCGCATTGAATTCATTCAGCTTTGCGAGCTGCCGCAGACCAAGGATCGCCTGCACATTCGAATAACGCTGATTATAAGTTCGCGGAAACTGATCAAGCGGACGAATCTTCTCCCAAATATATTTGGACAGCGCGTCGGGATTGCCGAAAGCCGAGAATGCCGCCCCGAGGGGAAATCCCCAGAACGTAAATCCTTTCGGACTCACCAAAGATCGCGCGACAATTCCGCTCATCAGTCGCCTGATCAAATCACCCGTGCTTTGCGCCGGCTCGCTGTTCGCCTGGGCTCGGATCTTTTCGGCCAGCGCGGGGTCGTTCGTCAAAGCCATTCCGCCGCCGTACGTGTTGATTCCCTTGAGGAGTTGAAAGCTAAACAGTGCGGCGCTTCCGAAGGTCCCAACTTTTCGCCCGCGATAAAGCGCTCCAGCTGCTTGCGCGCAGTCCTCGACGACAATGAGGTTGTGTTTCTCAGCGAGACGCATGACTTCAGTCATGTCGCACGGCTGGCCGTACAAATGCGTGGGAACGATGGCGCGAGTCTTGCCGGTGATCGCGGCTTCGATTTTGGTCGCGTCGATATTAAAAGTGGCCGGATCGACATCGACGAAGACCGGCTTCAATCCAGCGTGTCGAGCAATTTCCGGAATGACCCAGAAGGTGAGCGCCGGAAAGATGACTTCACTTCCTGCCGGAAGCTCGAGCGCGCGCAGAATGTAGTAACACGCCATGCGGCCGAACGAAGCGGCAATCGCATGCCCCATCCCGTGATATTCGGCGAACCGGCTTTCGTATTCGGCGATCGCCGGCCCCGCGACGGCCTCACCGCGCCGGAACGCCGCGATGATTTCCTTCTCGTCGCCGGGCACGGAGCGCACGCCGTAGCGCGCGATTGCACGCATCATGCGGTGCTGGCCTTTCTCTGAGAAATCCACGGGCGGTCGAAATATTCCTGCTTGCGCCACGACCAATCGTCCGCTTTTTTTAGGAGAGGATGATGCGCGTGCCGGTGCATCCCGAAAAAGTTGAGCAGGTTCGACGGCCGCAAGAAGAAGCGCGAGTAGCACATGCCCAGCATCAGCCGCGCGCGTCTTGGATTTAGCACTGGGTGGTTAAAATTCAAAGTATAACCGTCGAATTTTTGCCAGTCAGTTTCGTTAACCAGCGGTTTGAGCTGCTTGAACTGTGGCGTCCCGGGATAAGGCGTCAGGATTTTGAAGTTCGCATACGTAGAATCGAGATCGACGGCGAACTGGATTAACTGCTCGATGCTTTCTTCCGTATCTTGCAGGAATCCGATCACGTAGAAGGCCGTGGTCGCAATGCCGAGTTCCCAGCAGAGTTTGATCATGTCGCGCATGTGCTCGTGAGGAATGACCCGGCGCGCGACCTTGCGCAGGACGATGGGATCCGGCGACTCAACGCCGAAATTAATCTCCCGCAAACCGGAAGCCTGCATCACGCGAATCAAATCCTCGTCGAGATCGTCCATGCGTGTCTCGCATTCGTAAGTCAGATCGAGTCCCCGAGCGCGTATGCCTTCGGCGATGCGCCGGCAGCGTTCACGATCCAGCGTGTACAGTGGATCCCGCATGACCACGTGGACCTTCTTGTGCCGTTCGCACAGTTGCTGCATCTCGTCGAGCACGTTTTCGTCAGAGCGCGCGCGAAAGTCCGCAGTGATTCGATGCGGGCAGTACGTGCACTTTTCGGGGCAACTGCGGCTGGTCAACATCGGAAAGGCGCGCGTCAGGCCGAACCCGCTGCGGCTGGTGTAGCCAAGACCGCGCGGCCGGTTCAGATCCCAACGTGGAAAAGGAAGCGAGTCGAGATCGTTTATCTGGGGACTCAAAACCAGACCGCTTGGATCCTCGCCGGCAGCGATCCTGATCGCCGCGGCTTCCGGCTCGCCGCTGATCACGAAATCACCGGCGTTGTTAAATAGCTCAGGGAGATGCGTCGCCGCCGTGCCCACAAAGCCGACCTTCGTGCCTCGAGCTTTGACCTTCTCTGCCCACTCGACTTCGTGCCGATAATCAACCAGCGAGGTCAGCACGATTGCCAGATCGCCGTCGACTGGCTTGTCGTCGCGCGTCACGATGACTTTATGACCGGCTTCCGCGAAGATGGCGGCCAGGTATCCGATATGAATGCTCGGCACATTCTGAAAGATGCGGCGAACATTTTTTTCGAAGCGGGTCATGAACGAATGACCCTGAAAACGAGAGCCGTAGCCGCCGGCCACAGTGTCCTTATTGACGTATCCGTCTCTGCCTCGAAGATCAGCGAGAATTATTTGCGACAAAGAGCAGTCTCCTAAATTAGTCTTAGTTGGTCCCAGAGATCCTGCGTTTCGGAACCAGCGGTCAGAAGAGCGAAAACCTCTACGAACGATGAACGAATATGAAACGCGGATATTCTATCCTTGCAGACGCTCAGATGCCAACCGCTATTTTGCGCCGTGCAAATCGGCCTGTAACGTGCGCTTTATCAGGCCAAGGCGTTAGAATCGAGCGCAGATATGGCTGATGTGATTGTCGTGGGAGGAGGACTCGCGGGGGTTGAAGCCGCCTGGCAGGCAGCGCGCGCCGGCGCCCGGGTGCAGCTTCACGAGATGCGGCCGGTGAAGCAGACGCCCGCGCATCGCACGGACAAGCTGGCTGAAATTGTCTGCTCGAACTCGCTGAAGTCCGATGAGCCCGGCACTGCATCCTATCTTTTAAAAGAAGAATTGCGGCGCGGGGGCTCGCTGGTAATGGAAGCCGCGGCCGCGACACGCGTGCCCGCGGGCGCAGCTTTGGCCGTCGACCGCCAACAGTTCGCTGAGTACATTACCCGGCGCATCGAAGACAATCCGAAGATTGAGATCGTGCGCGAAGAGATCACCGCGATTGCCCGCGAGGCAACCACGATCATCGCCACGGGCCCGCTTACTTCCGATGCCTTGACCTGGGAGATCATGAAACTGACCGGCGACGACCAGATGTATTTCTATGACGCCATCGCGCCGATCGTCGCGGCTGATTCAGTGGATCAGGCAATCGCATTTCGCGCGGCGCGCTATGGCAAAGGCGGCGACGATTATCTCAACTGCCCATTCGATGAAGAGCAGTACGCGCGTTTCTACGAAGCTTTGATTGAAGCGAACAGCGTCCCGCTCCAGCGCTTCGAAGAGACGCGCTGGTTCGAAGCGTGTCTGCCGATCGAAGAACTTGCGCGCCGCGGCGTTGACACTTTGCGCTACGGACCCATGAAGCCGGTCGGTCTGGTCGATCCGCGCAACGGTCGCGAGCCTTACGCGGCGGTACAACTGCGTCAGGAGAACCTGATGGCTGACGCGTACAGCATGGTCGGCTTTCAAAATCATCTGCGTTATGGCGAACAGGCGCGCGTGCTGCGTCTGATTCCGGGACTTGAACGCGCAGAGTTTCTCCAGTACGGCCAGATTCATCGCAACACCTACATCAATGCGCCGCGCGTGCTTGAGCCAACCATGCAGATGCGCGCGCATCCAAACATCTTCTTCGCGGGACAAATCACCGGCGTCGAAGGTTACGTCGAATCAGTGGCGATGGGTTGGCTGGCGGGAAACAACACCGCTCGGTTGTTGAGTGGCGAAGAACTTTTGGTCGCGCCAACGCGTAGTGCAATCGGGGCCCTGGCGCGATATGTTTCGAGTGCGGAGACGAAGAACTATCAGCCGGTCAACATTACCTTCGCGCTGCTCCCGCCGCTCGACGCTGAAGCGCAAAAGCGAGTGCGGCGCAAACGCGACCGGCGAACGCTGCAAGTCGAATTGGCGTTGAAAGAATGGGACGAATGGATCTCAATAAATCTCTGCGCCCACTCAGCGACCTCGGCGTCTCTGCGGTGAATCTGTTTTCAAAGGCCGTTCACCGCCGAAACGCAAAGAACGCGGAGGTTGCGCAGAGCAAAAACCTTTTAAGCATGATTCCCTTCCTTCGCTCGAGCGGCGCCGTTCTCGCGATCGCGATTGTTGTGAGCCTGTCGGCAACAAGCAATTCGCGCTCACAATCAGGCCGGCAAAAGCCGGCCAACGCTAACGCTAATACGAACTCCAACGCAAACACGCGTGCGCGTCAGGCTACCAAAAACGCAAACAACACGACGACCCAACAGACGAATAGGCAACCACCAGCAAAGTCTGACAACGAACAGAGCAAGACGGATGACACGACCGACGTCGTGCGCGTGACTTCGAACCTGGTTCCGGTACCCACCAGTGTGGTCGATGCCGGCGGCATTGCGCTGACGAATCTCAAGCTGGAAGACTTTGAGCTGCGCATCGACGGTCAACTGAATACAATCAGCGACATCAACCGCTCAGAAACGCCGGTGCGGATGGCGATGTTGTTCGACAACAGTGGCAGCATGAGCGAATCGCGCGATTTCGAAAAACGCGCCGCGATTCGCTTCTTTCAAAACGTAATACGATCCAACGATCAGGCGGCGATCTATTCCGTATCAACCACCGCTGAACTTTCACAGCCGATGACCAGCGACGTGCCCAGGCTGGAGCAAACGATCCAGAACTTTGGGAAACCCGAATTCGGCACCTCGCTAAACGATGCGATCTTCGACGCGTTAAACTATCTCAAGCCATACACCGGGCGACGAGTCATAGTCATCGTCTCTGATGGACGAGATACGACCAGCTCCTACGAGCACGATTTCGATGCCACGCTAAAGCGGTTGTTGTCAGACGAAGCGCAAGTGTACGTTGTACAAACCGGCATCTACGACAGCGCGAATGTGCGCGACCTCACCGCCGAGCGGCGGATGCAGGAATTCTCAGCGCAGACCGGCGGCGCGGCCTACATTCCGAAATCCGTAGGCGAACTCGACGACGCGTTCGCGCAAATCGCCGCCGACCTGGCGCAGCAATACATCCTGAGTTATTACCCGGCAGCCGATAAGCGTGACGGCAAATATCACATCATCGCCATCAGCGTAAAGACGCGGCCGAATGTACGCGTGCGCGCGCGCAAAGGATTCTTGGTGAAGACGCACGACCGGGTGTAAAGTAAGATCCGAGGTTGAGAAATGAAGGCACAAAAAAGACAGGTTAAGATTCAGCGCCCCAAGAGAGAGCGGGTAACGCGCGAAGAGGCCCTAAAACGGGTCAAAGCTTTCCCAAAACGTATGGAGAAACTGATTGCCGCTATCCGAGAAGGTTCGCATAGAGATCTTCATTCCTGATTTGCCTGATCCGATCTACGGCAACATCCTTGAGCAACTTGGGAATGAACTCACCTACGCCTACGGCGGCTCTACTACGATAGCAACTAACGGCAAGTACCGGTCGTCAGACGGATTGATTTTTCCGGACAACGTCAACGTCCTTTTCTCTGATACACCTTTCCTTTGGGAGCGAGATCGACTTTTTGTAGAACTCTACGCTGACAGAATCCGAAGCGTGGTGAAGCGGGCTCTCGCGCAGGAGGAGTCTGTTCTGGTAGCAATTTATCCTGTCTACCACGCTGCATAAGGTAGGCGGCGCGCGATGCTAAATAAACTTCTAACTCAATTCCTCGATCACCTGCGTTACGAGCGGAATGTTAGCGTGCACACGCTGCGTAACTACGCTTCCGATCTGGAACAGTTTCTCGATTATCTGGCGCCCGCCGATCCCAGGGGCAAGCGAGCGGAACCGGACATAAGACAGATCGATCACATCACGATTCGCGAATGGCTCTCAACCCTGCACTCAGACCACAAGAAGAAGACTTCGATCGCCAGAAAGCTCGCCGCCTTGCGCACCTTCTTTCAATTCCTGGTGCGCGAAGGCGTCACGGAGCAGAATCCGGCAAAGCTGGTGGCGACCCCGCGCAAGGAGAAGAAACTGCCGGTGCACCTTTCGATGGAAGAAGCGGTGCGCTTCATCGAAACGCCGGACACTGAAACTGAGTTTGGCAAACGCGACCGGGCGATTTTGGAATTGCTCTACGCGACGGGCGTGCGCGTCTCGGAATTGGTGCAGCTCAATCTCCGCGATATTGATTTCAAGA
>DATGVD010000066.1:0-14138 GCA_035300785.1 Pyrinomonadaceae bacterium
CGCATGCGTCATCGTGGCGGGATGGCAGACTAAAGTCTCGACGCCACCCAGGCTTTCCGCCAGCGTGCAAAGCTTCACTGACTCGAGCACCACGCGCGCGTTCTGAAGCGTGCCGACATCGAATGAAACCATGCTGCCGAATCCCTTTTGCTGGCGCTTGGCGAGTTCATGCTGCGGGTGCGAGCGCGAGCCGGGATAATAAATCTTTTTCACCTTCGGGTGATCTTCGAGGAATGCCGCGACCGCGCGTCCTGACTTATCGTGCTGCTCCATGCGCAGCGCCAGGGTTTTCGTGCCGCGCAAAACCAGCCACGAATCGAACGGGGAAAGAATCGCGCCGGCGCCGTTTTGCACGAACTGGATCCAGGCCGCATCGTCTTCGTTATTCAAAAGCACCGCGCCGCCTACACCGTCCGAGTGACCGTTGAGAAACTTGGTCGTTGAGTGCACGACGATGTCCACGCCGAATTCCAAAGGCCTTTGCAGATAAGGAGACATGAACGTGTTGTCGCAAACTACGCGGGCGCCGGCGGCATGAGCCACCTCGGAAACTGCTTGCAGGTCAGTAACAATCATCACCGGATTGGTCGGCGTCTCGACAAAGACCATCCGCGTGTTGCCTTTGATTGCGGCCTCGACGTTACTGACCTCGGAAGTGTCAACAAAGCTGAACTCGATGCCATAATTCGAAAGGATGCGATTGAACAGACGGAAGGTGCCACCGTAGGTGTTGTCGGATACGATGACGTGCTCGCCACCTTTGATCAGCCGCAGGGTCGCGTCAATCGCCGCCATGCCGGACGCGAACGCATAGCCAAACTGGGCGCCTTCCAGCGCGGCGAGGTTGCGCTCCAGCGCCAGGCGCGTCGGGTTCGACGTGCGCGCGTACTCGAAGCCCTTGTTCTTGCCCAAACCTTCCTGCGCATACGTCGAGGTTTGATAGATAGGGACAGTGACGGCGCCCGTGGCCGAATCCGGCTCCTGGCCGGCATGAATTGCGTCGGTGGCAAAACCCATAAAAGGAATCAAAGCTCAAATGCCAGAAATCGAGGAATAGAATTGCGAAAGTCGGATAGTAGCCCGCGCGTGATTTTAGTGTCAAACCAGCGTGGGTGTCAGCGGTTAACGATCCACGAAATCACACGAACCGGAAATGACTTCGTTCGCTCGTTTCGTGTGGTTTCGTGGATCATTTTTGCTGGGCTGGGATAGACACGAAACCGAACTAAGAGACTAGCCAGCCTCCAACTAAGGTTTTCGTCTCCGGCCGGATCGAGTATCATCGGGGCGATTTGGGATCCAGACCTGTCCAGTTTCCCCGGAGGAACCGCAAGTGGCTGACGAAGATCTACCCGACGACATTTCAACAGAAGAACGCCGGCATTTCGATCGTTCGCGACTGATAGTTGACGTGCACTTCGACGGCGCCGACTCGACCGGCGTCGCCAGCACCAAAGATATCAGCCTCGGTGGACTTTATATGAGCACGCAGGCCGAGATTCCCGTTGGCGCCATGCTCGCCCTGCGCCTGCCGCTGGGCAGCGAGCACGTTGTGGTTAAAGCCGAAGTGGTTTACAGCAATCCCGGGCACGGCGTCGGCGTAAGATTTCAGCCGTTGTCGGACCAGGCGCGCGCGTTGATGGAGCGCGAGCTGCCGCATCCGTAGGAACGGAAAAAGAAGTGGCCGCAGAGACACGGAGACACAGAGGCCCGACAGAATCAGGAGAGAACTGATTCATTGCTGCTTTGATTTGGGTTATCTCCGTGTCTCTGCGCCTCCGGGGCTTGCTTAATTGGTATTGAGATGTTCGATCAATTCACACTCGGCATTGAAGAGGAGTTTCAGATCGTCGATCCGCAGACGCGCGAGCTGCGTTCTCACGTAACGGAGTTTCTCGACGAGGGCAAGATGATTCTCGGCGAGCAGATCAAGCCGGAGATGATTCAGTCGATGATCGAAGTCGGCACCGGCGTCTGCCGGAACATTCAGGAAGCGCGGGCTGATATATCGAACCTGCGGGGTGTCATTGCGTCTTTGGCTGAAAAGAATGGACTTAAGATTGTAGCTGCGTCAACGCATCCGATTTCGCGCTGGCAGGACCAGAAGATTTTCGACGATGAGCGATACGAGTTGCTGGTTCAGGAGTTGCAAACTGTCGCGCGTTCGCTCTTGATCTTTGGCTTGCATGTTCACGTCGGTATTCCGGATCGCGAGCGCCAGATTCATATCATGAACGCGTCGCGCTATTTTCTGCCGCACATCCTGGCGCTCTCGACTTCGTCGCCATTCTGGATGGGTCACAACACGGGGTTGAAATCCTATCGTTCTGAAATCTTCAAACAGTTTCCGCGGACTGACATTCCCGATCACTTCGATTCTTATCCGGGATTTCAGCGGTACGTGGATCTACTGGTGAAGACCGGCTGCATTAACGACGGCAAGAAAATTTGGTGGGACTGCCGCCCGCATCCGTTTTTCCCGACCCTGGAGTTTCGCATCTGCGATATTCCGACGCGCGTCGACGACACGGTCGCGATTGCCGCGCTGTTTCAGGCAATCGTGGCTAAGCTCACTAAATTGATTGAGAAGAACCTGGGATTTCGTCTGTACCGGCGCATGCTGATTCAGGAGAACAAGTGGCGCGCGGTGCGCTGGGGGCTCGACGGCAAGATGATCGATTTCGGGAAACAAAAGGAGGTGCCGACGCGCGACCTGGTTCTCGAGCTGTTGGATTTCGTTGACGACGTGCTCGACGACCTCGGCTCGCGCAAAGAGGTCGAGCACATCCACACCATCCTCGAACGCGGCACGTCAGCCGACGAACAGCTGCGCGTCTATAACGAAACCAACGACCTGAAAGGCGTCGTCGATCGCCTGATGGAATTGACTATGGAGCACGTTCCGCGCGATGTAGATCTCAGCGTCGGCAAATTCGCCACCGCGCCGTCGACGATTGCGAAGTAGGATGAGATGCTAAATAGGGACGGATTCGCTGAGCTCTTAATCGGCGACCTGACCGGCAACTAAGGTTTTTATATCCACTCTTGACCCTCGGGGCACATTACGCCGCTATTATGTCATTTAACGAACGATCACCAGTCGAGCGAAGAAAGAACGAGCGTGTCAAAGTTAATATTAAGGCGCGCTGGGAAGGAGTTTTGGAGCAAAAGGAAGGAACCATAGTTGACCTGAGCATCGGCGGGTGTTTCATCCTGACCGCTCATCTGGTCGAGATCGGCGAGTTAATCAGGCTCGAAATGGAAAACTCTTTGGTTATTTGGGGCGAAGTTATTTATCAGATAGAGGAGATGGGATTTGCCCTAAAGTTCACGGCCGCCATGGGTGAAGAAGCGCTGCAACTTGGCAAGCTGATCCAGGAGGCGAAAAAGCGTAATCGAACTGGAAAGTAAGCTACCTGGACGTTGTGTTACGATCAGTAGCGGTCGTTGATCGTCTGATGGAATTGACAATGGAAAATGTACCGCGCAACGTGGACCTCAGCGCCGGCAAATTCGCCACCGCCGTCGACGATCGCGTCTCAGTCATGAGAGAGGGAGTCCATAAGGTCGTTGACATTTGAGAAAGACTTGAGTTCCCCGCGGCCCATTTCTTCCACGCCAGCTTCGGCGTTCGCCAGGATCTCGCTACGTCGCTCCTCGATGAGGTATTGTCGAAGCAGCTCTTGCAGTTCCTCCTTCTCAGAGGACGAGAGCTGCTTTACGTCTTCGACTACTTCTGCAAAGGTTTGACTCATGTTCTTACTTCTCCAAACGAACTGTTAGGCTGAGGATACTACCTCTGTTCGCGCCTTTCAATCCTGGTTGCCCTCCGCTCGGCCAGATAATACTGCCACAGCATCCGCGCGGCAACGGAACGAAACGGGCGCCAGGCTTCGGCGATTTCAGCGAGCTTTGCGAACGAAGGTCGCGGTTCCACCTTCCGAAGTTTGCCGACGGCTGTAGCCAGCGCGACATCGCCATCGGGCCAGATGTCGGGACGGCGTAGGGCCATCAGCAGATAGATGTTCGCCGTCCAGGGGCCTACGCCTTTGATACTGAGCAGCGTTGCGTGCGCGTCGTTGTCGTTCATCCTAACAATCCTATCAAGCTGACCGTTCGTGAACGCATGCGCTACTTGCACGCAGTAGTGCGCCTTCTGGCGCGTCACGCCAAGCGAACGCAGAAAGGCCTCGCCTGATCCGATGAACGCTTCGGGAGTAAACGGATCGATGTTTGATTTGAGCCGCGCGAACATCGCGCGCGCTGAGATCAACGAAACCTGTTGCTCAAGGATGATGCGCAGTAGGGTGGGAAATCCTGGCCGACGCGCCCACATCGGCGGCGCGGCATGAATCTGATAAATGGAAGCAAGATGCTGATCCCGCGCGGCCAGAGTTTTAGCGGCCGCGGCGAGGGTCTCGCTTGTGAGACGACTGGGCTTGGATAGGGCAGCCATGGCGTCACTGGATTGAGAGTTGTTACGGAACCGCGAGCGATAGCGAGCGGATGCTACACGCTGGTTGAGCTTATGATCCGGTCGCTACCGCTCCCGGTTCAGTACCTTTCGTTCGAGCGCAATCCGCAGAAAATTCTCAAACAGAATCCGCCCGTCGCGTGATTCGTTCTGGTGTTCCCAGCGCGTGCGGCTGTGGTTCCAGTCTTCAAAAGACTTTTCGAGATGAAACTGCACCGAATAGATCAACTGCTCGCCGGTGCGCTTGACCATCATCTGGTTTCGGCAAAGGTATGAAGTCGCGAGGAGCTTGAAGTCTTCAGGCGTGCGATCGAGTTGCAATCCGTGGTTTTGCCAGACGCGCAGAATACGGGCTTCTTTCGTGTAGTCCTGCCAGAGATGCGATTGCGGATTATCGATGCCGGCGAAAATCGAATCGGCCGGATCGATGATGCGGACAAAGCGGTATTGATATTCGAGCGGGCGGTTTTCGCGCTGCTCGTGCTGCTCTAACCGGCCGAGGGTGACGACGCGCGCGCCGAAACTCAACCCGATCAGTTGATGCCCGCCACAGATACCCAGCACCGGAGTCCGAGTGGTGCGAATGAAGCCGGCAAAGTCATCGAGTAACTCGGGCTTGTAATAATCAAAGTCGCGCAGCGTGCCGCTCAACACGATTGCGTCGGGACGAAAATCCGCGGCCGCTTCGGCGAGCTGGCTGACATGAACGATGCGCGTGACGGGTTGCTTTACCAGACGCTCGACGTTGCTGACGATGTTCTGCATCGCCAGCGAAGCGATCTGGCGCTCGCGCTTCAAATGGTTTAGAGCTTCCTTGCCCCATTCTGCGCGCGCTACCTGCGACAGGTCGCCTTCATCACGCAAAAGATTATCGACGATCAGCACCCGAGCCTGCTCGATGCTTTTTTCGATCGGCTCGTAGTTACAGTAAGTTCGCTGGTTGTATGGGAAGGGAAGCGGCTCGGCCATCTCGGCAGAGTGAGCGTCGTTCGGGTTAGCCTCTTGAACTTCGAGGGTCATATCAGGAGATAGCCACAAAACGCACAAACAGCACAAAGGTAAAAGCTAGTCGGCGGCCGACAAAACTCGAGCAATGGGTGCTTGCATCTTCATCCGTTATGTTTTGTGCTGCTTGTGCCCTTTCATGGCTGCTATGCTTTCTGTTTCGTACTCTGTTTGAACTCGGGCCGGCGCTTGCCCGAGCCGCCTTCCCCGATCTCGTCTCGTACTTTACCAATTATTAGTCGGCGAAGGCGAGCGCGGAACGCGGAACTCCTGGCAGCCGCCACGCTGTCAGCGAGCAGCAACATGCGATGCCAGGAGCTCTCCAGCTCATCAGCCGCGTGCGACACTTTCGTAATGTCGTACGGAATCGCTACCGACGTGCAGCCGATGCGGGCGAAGACGGACAAGTAGCGCGCCGTCGCCAAATCGGGACACAGCAGACGGTGGCGACCAACTTTCAATTCGGTGCCGAGCAGCGTGTGCTGAATCTCAGGCGAGGCGCTTTTTGGAATCGGCGGAAAATCGTAAGCGCGGGTGCGCATCTTCAGAATGCGCTCGCGATAGATTCGCGGGAGCCAGGCGTCGCCGAGTTGAGTCGCGATTTGTTCCAGGTAGGCCGTGGCTGAAGTCATTTCAAGATGAGACGCGCAGATTCCACCGTGGCTTCAACGCCTGCGCAGCGAGATCGCCGGCTTCGCACTCAGCGCACTCATTATGCGGCCCGGGAAAACGCCCAGATAGAAGACTCCGGCGATCGTAATCACGAGCACCAACACCGCGCTGGCCGGCACGCGCGGCGCGGCCCACGGCGTCAGACGCTCGCCGAAGAACATCACGATGATCAGCCGCAGATAGTAGTAAGCCGACACGGCCGCATTCAGGACACCGATTACGACCAGCCAAAGGTAGCCCTGTCGGAGCGCCACGCTGAAGACCACCAGCTTACCCATGAACCCGGCGGTCAGAGGCATGCCCAAAAGGCTTAACAAAAACAGGGAAAGCGAGAACGCGAGCCCGGGCGAAATGAAGCCGATACCGTTATAGTCTTCGACTTCTGTGCGGCGATCACCACTGCGGGCAATCAACGTGACGACGGCGAAGGCGCCCATGTTCATCAGCGCGTAAGTGAGCAAGTAGAAAGCAACGGCTGCCAGCGCGGCGCTTCTTTGTTCAGCGTCCGCGGCCGCGCCGGCGGCGACGAATCCGACGAGGGCGTAGCCCGCATGCGCGATCGATGAATAGGCGAGCATCCGCTTGACGTTGTTCTGCGCAATCGCGACGACGTTGCCGATGGTCATCGTCAGCGCGGCCATAATTGCCAATGCGCCAAGCCAGCTCCTGTGCGCGTAACCCGCCGTGCTGGCCGCCGCAGCGACAAACGGAAAGCCGAAGAGAAACACGCGCATGAACGAGGCAAAGCCGGCCGCCTTCGGACCGGCCGCCATGAAAGCCGTCACCGGCGTGGGCGCGCCTTCATAAACGTCCGGAGTCCACACGTGAAAAGGCGCGGTGGCGATCTTGAAACCAAAACCAACGATCAGCATCGCGGCGCCGGCAAACAAGAGCGGCGGGTAAAGCGATTGATTCAGGCGTCCGGCCATCAACGCGATGTTCGTCGTGCCGGGCAGGGTTTCAGTCGCCGTGCCGCCGTAGATCAGGGCGATGCCGTACAAAAAGAATGCGGAAGCAAACGAACCGAGAATGAAATACTTGAGCGAAGATTCGTTGGAGCGCACGTCGGTGCGACGGAATCCAGCCATGACGTAGGTCGCGATCGAAAGGATTTCGAGGCCGAGAAAAACAATGACCAGATCGCCCGCCGAGGCCATCAGCATCATGCCGCAAGTCGCAAACAGGAGCAGCGCGTGAAACTCTCCGGCCGGCAGGCCTTCGACTTCGATCCAAACCATCGCGATCAGAATCGTCAGGATCGAAACAATCAGAAATATCAAAGTAAAACTCAAACGCAGTTCGTCCAGAACGATCATGCCGTTGAAGGCGTCGTGCGGCGCCAACGAACCAATCCCCAGCCAAAGCGAGGCCACGCCGGCCGCAACCAGCGCGGCGATCGACAGTGTCCCTGTGACCCAACGCTGTCCCCGACGCCCAAAGGCGTCGACCAGCATGATCACCACGCCCGCGATGCCGACGATCAACTCCGGCGCGATCAGCGTCAGATTAATGTCGGGATTGGCTGCTTGAAATGCCATGGGTGAATTACTGATCCGAATCACTCCGGGAAGCTAACAATTTATTAAGCCGTGCCCGGATGTCCGCTTTGTAAGCGTCCGCCGGCGAACGCATGCCAAACTGCACCGGCGCGTCCACTTTGCCGTCTTTGCCAAGCAGAACGATCATCGGCAGACGCACGCGGACAGAAAACTGGAGGAAGACCATCTTGTCCGTGTCGCGCAAAACCGGAAAGCTCACTTTCCGCTCCTTCGCATAGCGCTT
This sequence comes from Pyrinomonadaceae bacterium, assembly GCA_035300785.1. Taxonomy (GTDB): domain Bacteria; phylum Acidobacteriota; class Blastocatellia; order Pyrinomonadales; family Pyrinomonadaceae; genus UBA11740. Next base: position 7,934 of record DATGVD010000066.1, read on the forward strand.
CAACGCGCTGTTCGTAACTTCCTCCGGCCGTTCGACGCTGACCCAGAAAAATTTTACCGGCTTCGCGCGATATTCAAATAAGAGATCTTCCAGAGCGCGCAATTCAGTGCTGCATGGCGCGCACCAGGTGGCGCCGAACGAGACGAGCACGACGTTGCCGCGCAGGTCGGTCATGTCATAGACGCGGCCGTCGAGTCCCTGCAGCTTCATCGTTGGCTCAGCGGGAATCGGCTTAACCTGGGCCGAGGCTGAGTTGAGCATGACGCAATGCATCGCGAACACGCATAGCGCGATGAATATTGTTCGATAGATCAATCGTTTGTTCATCCTGATAAACCGTTAACGAGATGCAGACTGCTTGACTGTGCCGGCAATTACAAACGACCCGCCCGACTGCGGTGCGGCTATTCGCTGTCGCGCGGCTTCGATGCTGGCGCGCGAACGGCTTAGGAACGGCTGCGGGTAGACGCCCATGAAAAACATCAGCGCGAGCAGCGGCAGCAACAGTCCAACCTCACGTGCATTCAGGTCCGACAGCTTGGCGTTGGCCTCGCTCGTCTTCGTCCCGAACACCACGCGTTGCAACATCCAAAGCATATAAACCGCGGCCCAGATCACGCCAGTGCCCGCCAGCATCGTTACTATCCAGGCGTGGCGAACCGCAACAGAGGTCCATGTGCCAAGCATGATCAGAAACTCGCCTACAAAACCGTTCAGAAACGGCAAGCCGATCGATGAGAGCGACGCAATGACGAACAACGCAGAGAACCAGGGCATCGGTCGAGCGAGCCCGCCAAAATCGGAAATCAGTCGCGTGTGCCGCCGTTCGTAAATCATTCCCACGAACAAAAACAGCGCACCGGTCGAGACGCCATGATTGAGCATTTGATAAAGCGCGCCCTGCATGCCTTGCTCGGTAAACGAAAACAATCCGAGCACGACAAAGCCCATGTGACTGACTGACGAATACGCTACCAGCCGCTTGACGTCCGGTTGCACCATTGCGACCAGCGCGCCGTAAATAATTCCGATCACTGCCAGCGTGATCATGATCGGCGCGAACTGCTTTGCCGCGTTAGGGAATAATCCAAAGTTAAATCGCAGCAAACCGTACGTGCCCATCTTTAAGAGCACGCCGGCGAGAATAACGGAACCGGCCGTCGGCGCTTCGGTGTGCGCGTCGGGCAGCCACGTATGCAGCGGCCACAGCGGCACCTTGATACAAAAAGCGAAAGCAAAGGCGAGGAACAACCAGAACTCCGCGCGCGGCGCGATCCGCATTACGCCGCTGCGCATGGCCTCGGTCAGCACGGCATAGTCAAACGTCCCAATTCCAGTGGCGCGCTGATGTATGGAATAGAGGGCGATGATGCCTACCAGCATCAAAAGCGATCCGACTGTGGTGTAAATGAAAAACTTGACGGCCGCATAGACGCGCCGCTCGCCGCCCCAGATGCCGATAAGGAAGAACATCGGCACCAGCGACGCTTCAAAGAACAGATAAAACAGCAACAGATCGAGCGAGACAAAGACGCCGATCATTGCCGACTCCAGCAGCAACATCAGCGCGTAATAGGTCATCTGACGCTTGGCGATGGCCGTCCAACTGGAAAGAATTGCGATCGGCATCAGCAGCGTCGTCAGCAACACCAGCCAGAGGCTTATGCCGTCAACTCCGACGTGATAATGCGCACCGACCGAAACAATCCATGGATAGTTTTCTTCCAACCGAAACGCCGCGACACCGCCGCCCGCCCCCTGAATCAGTAACAACGAGGCGAGAAATGAAAGCGTCGTGAAACCAAGCGCAATCCAGCGATGATGCGATTCACGAGCGCCGGACGTGAAACTGTACGCCACCGTCGTAGCCGCGCCGATGACGGGCAGGAGGATCAAGATTGAGAGCAAGTGGTTCTGCATTACTTCGCCAAAAACCTCAGAACATGCGCCCCGCTATAAACAAAGTAACCGATAATAATCAGCGCGCCCGCAAGAATGATTGCCGCATAAGCGCGGACAAAGCCGATCTGCAGGTAACGAATCGTCTTTCCAAAATCAATTACGGCGCGACCCAGGTCATGAATCAAGCCGTCAATCACTCCGACATCGAAAAGCTTCCACAAGCCTTCGCGCGAACCCACCAGAATTGGATTGATAATCGTGGCGTCGTAAATTTCGTCGACGTAATACTTATTTTCCAAAAGGCGCGGCATTTGCCGCAGCGGCTGGAGCTGAAAGATCAACCAGCCGATGCCGATTCCGAGCAACGCGATCGCGAATGAGATCAGAGCGAACAGACGTTCCTGCGAAATCTCTGCCGCGCTGGGAACCGGCCCCAGACCGTTCGATTCCTTTGTGAACTCCACCGCCGGCTTGCCGTCAACCGGCTGTGGCGGAGGCGAGAGCCAACGCAGTTTGGATGTCGCTTCCGCCGAGTCGGCGGTGCTGTCCGGGACAGAGCTAATTGCAGGTTCCAGGGTCTGCTCGAAATAATTTTCCGGATGACCGCCGGTGAGGGAACTGATTGCATATGGAACCCCAACCAGTCCGCCGATTGTTGAAAGAACCGCCAGCACGATTAGCGGAATCGTCATCGACATGGGCGATTCGCGCGGCTCATGTCTGGCGTGGATATTGTCACGTTCCTGTTCGTGCGCGACCTGTTGCTTTTCGCGAAAGCGCTCGCCTCCCCAAAACGTCATGACCATCAGGCGCGTCATGTAAACGGCCGTCAGCAACGCCGTCACCGCGCCAATGAACCAGAGCGCTTTGCCGAAACCCGGTGGCATGCCCGATCCGCTCGCACTCCAGGTCTTCCAAAGAATTTCATCTTTCGAAAAGAAACCCGCGAAAATCGGGACGCCGCAAATCGCCAGCCAGCCCGCGCACATCGTCAGCCACGTAACCGGCATGTACTTCCGCAGGCCGCCCATGCGCCGCATGTCCTGCTCGTGATGCATGCCGTGAATTACAGAGCCAGAGCCGAGGAAGAGTTGGGCTTTGAAGAACGCGTGCGTCATCACGTGAAAGATCGCCGCCACGAACGCGCCCATGCCGCAGGCCAAAAACATGTAACCGAGCTGCGAGATGGTCGAGTAAGCCAGAACTTTCTTGATATCGTTTTGCGCGATGCCGATCGTGGCCGCAAACAGAGCCGTCGCTGCGCCGATGATTGCCACGATGAACATGGCTGTCGGAGCGTGGGTGTAAATCGCCGAGCAACGCACGACCATGTACACGCCCGCCGTGACCATGGTCGCGGCGTGAATCAACGCCGACACCGGAGTGGGTCCAGCCATCGCGTCAGGCAGCCATACGAACAAGGGAATCTGTGCGCTCTTTCCCGTTGCCCCGATGAAAAGCAAAACGGCGATCGAGGTGATTCCACCCGCGAAGATCGCGTGCCACCCAAAGCCGTCGATCGGCATAGTTGCGATGGTCGCGAGCGCGCTCTTCACTCCCAGGCTGTGTTTGTCGAAGAAACTGATCGACCCGGTCGTGAAAAAGATCAGCATCAATCCCAGAATGAATCCCCAGTCGCCGACGCGATTCGCGATGAACGCTTTCTTCGCGGCGGGAGCGGCCTCGTCTTTGTCGAGATAGAAACCGATCAGCAGATAAGAGCACAGCCCCACGCCTTCCCACCCGACAAACATCAACAGAAAGTTGTCCGCCAGCACCAGCGTCAGCATCGCGAACATAAACAGATTCAGATAGGCGAAGAAGCGATAGTAACCGCCGTCGCCGCGCATGTATCCGGTCGCGAAGATGTGAATCAGCAGACCAACGAAGGTAACGAAGAGCGCGTAGATTCCGCTCAGGCGATCCATCGCCAGCCCAAAATCGGCGCGAAACGCTCCGACCTGAATCCACGTCCAAAGGTGATCCATGATTGGCGTGGTGTCACTGGACTCGCCAATATGAAGGGCGCCGTTTGACTTGAACGCGAGATAAAAAGCGATAACGGTCGAGATCGCGATCGATCCGCACGCAACGACGCCGATGAATCGTTCGCTGCGCAGACGGCGACCGGCGAGCCAGTTGATAACGGCGCCGGCGAGTGGGGCGAAGATGATTAGCCTAAGAAGATTGCTTTCCAAAAAAAGAATCTCTCTTTTTGTGTTCTTTCATGGAGCCGTTTCGTGTAATTTCGTGGATCATTTCGCGGGCTTGGGACCGATCCACGAAATCACACAAAAACAAACGAATCACACCAACCTTACGACTGTGGGCGACTGACAACTGACCATTCACAGCCTTACAGTTTCAAAACACTCGAATCGTCAACATCCAACGATTCACGATTGCGAAAGATGGCGATGATGATCCCTAAGCCCACGGCGGCTTCGGCCGCCGCCACCGTCATCACGATAAAGACGAACAACTGTCCCGAGACATCATGGAAGAAACTGGAAAACGCCACGAACGTCAGGTTCACGGCGTTGAGCATCAGCTCTATGCACATGAACATCGAGATCACGTTGCGCTTGATCATTACGCCTACCACGCCGATCGTAAACAAGACCGCGGATAGTGCCAGATACCATGAAAGTTGTGGAGCCATATTCATTGCCGATTGCCGATTGCCGATTGCCGATTAATGGTCTCGGTCTCGCCCCCGTCGACCTGGTGACTTATCAAACCACCACGCCGCGCCAGTGACATCGCGCCCACGATCGCCATCAGCAAAAGGATTGAAGTGATCTCAAATGGCAGCAGGTAACTCGTGAATAGACCAGTCCCGATCGAAGCCGTCAGGCCGACATCGGAAACGTTACGGGTGGGCGTCGATGGCGATGCCTGGACAAAGAAGATTATGAAGGCAGCTTCAGCGAAGAGAATCGCCGCCAGGCCCACGGCGATCGGGACCAGCGAGCGCAAACGTCGCGGCGGTCGTTCCGCCTGGTCCACGTTCAGCAGCATGATCACGAACACGACCAGGACCATGATCGCGCCCGCGTAAACGATGACTTGCACGGCGGCGATGAACGGCGCGGAGAGCGTGACGTACAAACAGGCGAGTGAAATGAAGACGCCAATCAGCGAAATGGCGCTGTAGAGCGGATTGCGCTGGGCGACCATCGAGATCGCACAGCCGATCGCCATTCCGGCAAACAAGATGAAGAGGACTGCCAGCATCTCTTGGTTTTCTCTGTGAAACTCTGTGGTCCTCTGTGCCTCTGCGGTAAACCGACGTCATTTACCACAGAGACCGGGGAGCGCCACAGAGACTCACAGAGAGACTACCCCAACCAACCCGCAGAAGTTTTCAGAAACTTGCTTACGTAATCAAACAAAGGCGACCACTGCAGCGTCGCCGTCAGGACGATGTTGATGATTGCGAGTGGCACCAGAAACTTCCAGCCAAAGCTCATCAACTGATCGAAGCGAAAGCGCGGCAGCGTGCCGCGCAGCCAGATGTACAGGAAAAGAAACAGGATCACTTTGCCGAAAAAGTAGAACACGCCCAGCGACGGCAGCTCGTGCACGAATGGCCCGTTCCAACCGCCGAGAAACAGGGTCGTCGCCAGCATCGAAACCGTGAACATGTTGACGTACTCAGCCAGGAAGAACAGCGCGAACTTCATCGCGCTGTATTCGGTGTGAAAACCGGCAACAAGTTCAGTCTCGGCTTCCGGCAGATCGAAAGGTACGCGGTTCGTCTCAGCAATCGCCGCAATCAAGTAGATTAGAAACCCGAGCGGCTGTACCCAGAAGAGATTCCAGCCACTAATGCCAAGATGCCCGGCCTGTTGTTCGACGATGCTGTAAAGATCCAGCGTGCCCGATTGCAGAATAACTCCGATTAGCGCCAGCCCCAGGGCGAGTTCATAAGAAATCATCTGGGCCGATGAACGCAGTCCGCCCATCAAGCTGTACTTGTTGTTTGACGACCAACCGGCGAGGGCGATGCCGTACACGCCGACGGACGTAACGCCAAGAACGTAAAGCAGCGCCACATCGAACCGGGCAATGACCAGATGAATCGTGCCGAGGACGGGCAGATGAATCTCAGGCCCGAAGGGATAAACCACAATCGTCATCAGCGCGGCCGTGGTGGCGATCACCGGCGCGAGGAAGTAAACAAACCGCGTCGACTTATCGGGAACGATGTCTTCCTTAAGAATGAACTTGAGCAGATCGGCTAAAGGCTGGAGGAAGCCCCCATAGCCGACGCGATTTGGTCCCAGGCGTCCCTGGATGA
>DATGVD010000067.1:0-3679 GCA_035300785.1 Pyrinomonadaceae bacterium
GAGTCAACCGGCAAGAGCATGATGCGCAGCTTGCTGGGCGTAGTCGCGCCGGCGATGGGGCAACTTCCCGTGCGCGTGATTCCGTAAAAATGAAGCTGGGGGTAGTTGAGAGATTGGCTGGCGATGGAAACCGATCCACGAAACCACACGAAGGAGCTTTGTTCGTGCGATTTAGTGTGGTTTCGTGGATCGTTCTTATGTGATCCGCGGAAACACACGAAACGAAACTCAGACACTACCAGGTTGAGAGGTTGTTATTGAAAGGTGAGAAAATGAACGAAGCTACAAAACTGGCGAAGCGTGAGCCTGAGCCACAGGAATTGGAGAACCGCGCCGAGCCTGGCGCATACCGCGCGCCCGTCTATGGATACGGCCTGGATTCCGCGGCCGAGGGTGAAGTGCACCTGCTCGATTATTGGCGCGCGGTGCGCAAGCGCCTGTGGTTGGTGTTTGGCATTGCCGCCTTGATCACGGCTTTCGCGACGATTTATGTGGCCCGCAAACCTGACGTTTACGAAGCCAAATCTCAGGTGGAGATTGGGCTCGAAAACAATCCGATGTATGCCGGCAAGACCGCGCCTTTCATTTACAGTCCGGTAAACGATCCCGCGTACTTCAACACCCAGCTTCAGATTCTCACCAGTCCCGGGTTACTGCGCCGCGTCGTCAAGACGCTCGACCTCGAACACAACCAGGCTTTCCTGCAGCCGCAAACTTCGCAGCCGCACTCGACCTGGAAGACGATCACCGGAATGTTGGGATTTGGCGGGGCTGAACAGAAACCTGTGGCCAACCAGGCTAAGCAGTTGCCTTTGACGACTTCGCTCGCGCCGGCCACGTCGAGCGAGGACCTGGCCGAAGCAAAACGGCTGGCGCCGTATGTCAGCGCTTTGCAGGCTCTGAAGGTCGAACCCGTGCGCGAGAGCCGGGCCGGCTATTATAAGGAGACGCGGCTGATCGATATCACCTTCCAGCACGGCGATCCGGAAACGGCGGCCAGGATCACCAACGCAGTGGCCGAGACTTTCGTGCGCTCGAACCTGGAAAAGAAGAACGAAGCTAACACGACCACCAGCGAGTTTCTTTCCAAGCGGGTCGCGGAACTGCAAAGCACGATTCGGGCTGACGAAGAAAAGCTGGTCAACTATGCGAAGAACAACCAGATTCTTTCGCTCGACGCCAGTCAGAACACTGTCGTTGAACGCCTGTCCGGACTGAACAAGTCGCTGCTCGAGGCTGAGAACGACCGCAAGATCGCGGAAGCCGAATACAACGCGGCCAAAGCTCCGGGCGCCGCCAGCGCGCTTGCCGAAGCCAACGCCAAAGACATCAATGAATCTGAATCAAAGCTGAGCGACCTGAAACAGAAGCGCGCGCAACTTCTGGTTGAGGCCACCGAAGAAGCGCCAGAGGTGAAAGAGGTCGAACAGCAAATCACCGAACTGGATAAGCATTTGAAAGAGAGTCGCGCGCGCAACACCAACACGTTACTCACGAATCTGGAAACCAAGTACCGGCAGTCGCTGGCCCGCGAAGAATCTCTGCGAAAGTCTTTCAACCAGCAGAAAGGCGAAACCGTTACACAGAACGAGGCGGCGATCAACTATCGCATCCTGGAACAGGAGATCCAGACGAACAAGGGATTGCTGGAAAATCTGCTGTCGCGGTCGAAAGAGAATGATGTGGTTCTCGCTGGACGGCCAAACAATATTTCGATCGTCGATTACGCGATCGTGCCTGAAGCTCCGGTGGGACCGGCGCGCCTGCGTTCAGTGATGCTGGCGTTCGTGCTATCGCTTGCGCTCGGGGTTGGACTGGCCCTGTTTCTGGAATACCTGGACGACAGCGTTCACTCAACCGATGACGTGGAAAGATTCCTGCGGTTGCCGGCCCTCGCGGTTATTCCCGCGATGAGTGGCAGCAGCGCGCGGCGCCGTCTGCTTTCGCCGGGCAGCAGCTTGCAGAAACGCAATGGCAGTAACGGTAGCAATGGCGGCGCCAATCCTGAGCTGCTGCTGAACGTAACGGGGCGCTCCGCCCTGGCTGAGTCTTACCGGCAGTTGCGGACCTCGGTCCTGCTTTCGACGGCCGGGCGCGCGCCGAAAACTCTCCTGATTACTTCCAGCCTGCCCGGCGAGGGCAAAACCACCACCGCGGTGAACACGGCGATTAGCCTGGCCCAGACGGGCGCCGCCGTCGTCATCATTGACGCGGATATGCGGCGGCCACGGCTGCGTTCAATCTTCGATTTGGCTGAGCGAAAAGGGCTCAGCTCAATTCTTTCCAGCGAGATGAAACCGGAAGAGATGCTCGCAATCATCGCTCGAGACGAAACCACGGGACTTCACATATTGACCTCGGGGCCGATTCCGCCCAATCCAGCGGAACTGATCGGTTCGGAGCAGATGCGCAAATTGATTTCCGAACTCGGGCGCACGTTTACGCACATCGTGATCGACTCGCCGCCGATCAGCTCGTTCACGGACGGCGTGCTGATCGCGTCGATGGTTGACGGCGTGCTGCTGGTCGTGCACGGCGGCAAGAGTTCGCGCAGCGTCGTGCGCCGGTCGCGCCAACTGCTGCTGGACGTGGGCGCAAAGATCTTCGGCGTCGTGCTGAACAACGTCAGCGCGGCCTCGCACGATTATTACTATTACTACCAGCGTTACTATCACCAGTCTTACTACAGCAAGGACGTTGAGACCGAGAAGGCTACCTCTGAGGTGTCGTAGGTACGTCTCAAAAAGCGCGGCTCTTGAATTTCCGAGACTCGTACTGGATGCGATTCTTCAGGCTGCAAATCTGATAAGATAGGGTTTATGTCCACAGTCCTCGATATTGATCAGATGACTCTCGAAGAGAAGTTGCGGGCGATGGAAGCGCTCTGGGACGATCTCTGTCGGAAGAACGCCGTGCCAGTCCCACAATGGCACAAAGACATTCTGGATGAGCGTGAGCGACAAATTGAAGCAGGGAAAGCTGAATTCATTGACTGGGATATCGCGAAGCGGCGAATCACAGAAAGATCCTCATGAGGATTGAGATTCTCGATCAGGCGGAAAAGGACCTGATCGAAGGGTTTCACTTTTACGAAGGGCAACAAGCGGGTCTCGGGTCATATTTCCTGGCTAATCTGTCCGCGGACATCGAATCGCTTCGCCTTTACGGCGGCGTGCACCAGAAAGCATACAAGGATTACCACCGCCTCTTATCCCGGAGATTTCCGTTCGGCGTCTTCTACACTGTTCAAGGGAACACGGTGTTCATTCGCGCGGTTCTGGATTGTCGTCGTGATCCCGCATGGCAGCGAGAGCGATTGGAATAATGACGACAAGGTCCGCAGTGCGGGAAGCGGCGATCTGCACATTCTGAACGAGTACTATGAAAATCATGTCGATTACGTCGGAACCGGACTCGTTGAAAGTATCCGAAGAGGAAAAGGAAGTATTGGACGAACGGTGGGCAGCCTTTCTCAAGTCTCCTGATTCGGCGCTGACGCTTGAGCAATTCCAGGACAAAATGAAAGCTCTTCGGGGATGAGCACGATCCATCTTCTCCCGGCGGTCTTTAGCGACATAGAAGATGCAATCATGAATAGGTGGTTGGCTGGTTAGGTCGCATTCGGCAGGTAGAGTTTGTCCATGTTGAGCGCATCGTCCGCAATCCCCAACTCGCAATC
>DATGVD010000068.1:0-3654 GCA_035300785.1 Pyrinomonadaceae bacterium
GGACCTGTGCTTCTTCGTCGGCGACGGGGCGGTGTTCGACGCCGCGCGGCACGGTAATCATTTCACCCTGTTCGATCCAGATCGATTGCTCACGGCCGGAGTCGTCGCGATACTCCATTCGAAATCTTCCCTTCACGACCATGAATAATTCGTCTTCGTTGTCATGATGGTGCCAGGTGAACGGACCTTTGAACTTCACCAGCTTCAGGTACTGCCCGTTCAGCTCAGTGATGATGCGGGGATTCCAGTGGTCGTCGAAGAGCGAAAGCTTTTGCGCGAGATTGATTTTGTTCATGAGACAAGTGTCAGAAGCCCGCGCGTCAGCAAGGGCTTGTTTCGATGGCTTGCCCTCCCTGACCGCCCCACCCCAGCCGGGCTGCCCGTCTGGGGACCCCGGGTCGGGCTTCCGACACCACGCTTTCATCGTGGTTTGGCCTGAAGACGGCTAACTTCATCATTAATTTTGCCGGCCAGCATCAGCGCGAGCATCTTCCAGTCGCCCATGAACGACCAGAGCGGATGCGTGAAAGTTGCAGGCCGGTTCTTTTCGATGAAGAAATGTCCCGTCCACGCCAGGCCGTAACCCGGCACAAACGCCAGCGGAAACAGCCACCACCGGCCCGTCGCGATGAAGAAAATCAGCAGGACCACCGCAATGAAAGTACCGGCGGCGTGCAGCGCGCGTGTGGCCGGCTTCCCGTGCTCACTTAGATAGTGTGGCCAGAAGTCGGAAAACGAATTGAACCGGCTTTGATTCATAACGAGTTGTCCGCGGCCATTCTAGCAGATGGTATCTGCGCTTCCATGAAAAACGATCCACGAAACTAGACAAATCGGCTTTGTTAGTACGATTTGGAGTAATTTCGTGGATCGTTCCTGGGCAATTCTCGGACACACGAAACGAAACCAAGACGGTGCCTGCCACCGGGCTAACTTGACCAGTGCCTCAGGGGGCGGGCAAGATCAGTCGCCATGTTCAAGTTGGTCTTTCATCGCGGGCTTCGACATCAGGTGTGCCGCCGAACTCTGGTGTTGATTGCCGCAGGTCTGCTGCTCGGCATTCTTCCGGCGCGATCATTTGCGCAAACGTATGAACGCGAAATTCCGAGCTCCGGCAAGTCGCTCTTGACGATCAAAAATCGCCATGGCCGCGTGACGGTCATTGCCTCCGACGCTCAAAAAGACAAGCTGACTTTGCAGGCGACCTCGCCTGGTGCGCCGGTCGAGCCGGGCGACATCAGCGCCTCGAGCGGCGAGATCAGTGTGCGTGAACGCCGCCCGCAGGACCGCATCGATCTAACTGTGCGCGTACCGGGGCGCGCGCGCGTGAAAATCGAAGGCGAGAGTGGAATGGTTGATGTCATCGGAGACTTTGAAGTCGCCGACGTGATCACCAACACCGGCACGATTCACGCCGAGGTGCCGCTCGACGCGCTTAGATTCAAATTCCTGTGGCAGTCCAGCCGCCCGCGTTTCCTGAGCGACGTTCAGTTGCCGCCCATCAAAGAAGGCCATGCTGGTTCGTTCACGATTGCCGGCACCGTCGGACCGGACGCCAAACGAAGCAGGCACAAGAAAAAAACCGAGAGCGACAACCCAACCAACGACGGCGCGGACACCAAAGCTCTGCCGGACAAGCCGGTCGAACCGGCGCCGGACGACGCGGAGAAGCCGCCGGCAAAGCAGGAACTCGTGCAATTGAATTTCATCACGCAGCGTGGCGTGATCCTGCTGAACGTCGATCCCAGCATGGCGCCCAACGATCTACGCGAGCGGCCGTTGACGGAAGCCGCGCGCGCAATCGTGCGCAGCGGCAATATCCCGCTGATGGACGCCATTCGCACGGTCAGCCCGCGCATGTTCGGCGATTTCGCCAAGACTCTGCCGCCAAGACAGACTGAACCGTCGCTGGTCACCCTGCGTCCGCCCGGCGAGTTGGCCACGGCCGTCGCGCCACAGTTGATGCGCGTCAACGCCAGCGTCGTCGATCGCAACGGGCGGGCAATCGGCGGATTGCGCAGCTCGGACTTCAGCGTTTACGAAGACGGCAACGAGCGCCAAATCGCCAACGTGACGCCGGCCACTGAGCCTTTTAATCTTGTCCTGTTGCTTGACGTTTCCGGCAGTGTCGAAGAGCGGATCGATTTCATTCGCAAAGCGGCGCGCGATTTTCTGAACACGGCCAGCCCGCAGGATCGAATCTCGATCATCAGCTTTCGCGACGACATTCAGATTATCTCCGGCTTTTCGACCGATCGCAGTTTGCTTTCGAAGAAGCTCGACGACATTGATGCCGGCGGCGCCACGGCGCTGTTCGACGCGCTCGGTTACGTCTTGAGCGATACGGTGAAGCCATTGCGGGGCGAGCGCACGGCGATCGTGATTCTTTCGGACGGCGACGACAACAAATCGTTTGTTCCTTTTCCGGCGATCCTGGAAGCGATTATCGAATCGGGCGCGTTGATTTATCCGCTGTACGTGCCTTCCGGGTTGATTCCGGAAACGAGCGTGCCGCGGCCGTCGATTACCGTCGACCCAATGCGCACGCGTTACCTGACGATTACCACGCGCGCGGCCCAGGAGGGACAAAAGCTGGCCGACGTGTCGGGCGGTGTGTTCCACCCAATCAAGCGTTTGGAGGATTTGCAAAAAGCTTACGACGATGTCGTCATACAATTGCGCACGGCATACACGATCACTTACGCGTCGAGCGCCGGCGGCACCAGCCATCGCCGGATTCGCGTGCGCACAAATCGCGACGGCGCCGCCGTAAGATTGAGTCCGGTAGTGTCAGCGCCACATTAGACGAGGACTCGGCCCGGCTTCCTGCCTTGAAAGCTGAACCTTCACAATCTTCGGACGGCGATCTTCTGCGGGCGCTGGCGCGCGGCGACCAGACTGCGTTGGCCTACATTTATGATCGTTACCGGCTAATCCTGTTCGGCCTGGTCATGCGTATATTGCATGACCGCGCTGAGGCGGAGGATGTCCTTCAGGAGACTTTCCTGCAGGTTTGGCGGCGAGCCGGTGACTTTGACGAAGCGCGCGGTCGCGCCTTTACCTGGCTGGTGACTATCGCCCGCAGCCGCGCCCTGGATCGCTTGCGCGCTTCCGCATCGCGGGGCCGGGTCGCCACCGAAGCGGCCCAAATGCCGCACGACGAAGCCGGCGATGCCGCCGAAGATGCGTTGCGATCGGAACAGGGCAAGGTTGTGCGACAGGCGTTGGCTGAACTTCCCAGCGAGCAACGCCGCGCGCTTTTTCTGGCGTATTTTGAAGGCTTGACCCAAACCGAGATCGCGGCACGTTTGGGTGATCCGCTGGGCACAGTCAAAACGCGCATGCGTTCGGGAATGATCAAACTGAGAGAGCTCTTGCGGGACAAACCGGATAATTCGATGTAATGGACGACCATCAGCAATATCAAGAGTCGCTGGCTTTGCATGCGCTCGATGCGCTTGACGCAGCGGAGGCGCGCTCGCTCGAAGCGCATCTGGCGTCGTGCGCTGAGTGCCGCGCCGCGCTCATCGAGTGGCGCGATGCCACGGGCTTACTGGCGTACGCTTCGACGCCCGCGGCGCCGAGTGATGAACTACGCGGGCGGATTCTCGCTGCCGGGCAAACTGAGACTCGCACGCCGCAAACCGAAGCTTC
>DATGVD010000069.1:0-2210 GCA_035300785.1 Pyrinomonadaceae bacterium
AGGACCGAATACTGTTGATAATTGGCTCGGGACACCTCAAGATTCTGCGCGAGTTCGCAATCGATTCCCCTAATTTCTGTCTGGTCGATACGGAGGCCTATCTTAAATGAACCATCCGCATAGCGGCCGATCTCAAGCCCACGGTTTCCGATAAGGATTGATGGAAACTCCGCTAACACCGCTGGACTTTGCGCGCCGCGCCCGCAAGCTCTATGGTCAGCGCGAAGCGGTCATCGACGGTGATCTCCGCCTGACTTACGCGCAGTTTCTTGATCGTTGCGATCGCTGGTCGTCGGCATTGCAGCGACTCGGCGTTCTCGCGGGCGATCGAATCGCCTATCTGGCGCCAAACACACACGCGCAGCTCGAATCGTTTTATGCGGTGCCGCAGATTGGCGCGGTGCTGGTGCCGCTGAATTACCGTTTGACTGCGGACGATTTCGTTTACCTCATCAATCACAGTGGCGCGCGCGTTGTCTGCGCGCACGCCGATTATCTGGCGGCGATCGATGGCATTCGAACGCAACTTCCCGGGGTCGAACACTTCGTGGCCCTCGAAGGAGAACGCGCGGGTTGGCTGGATTATGAAGCGCTGATTGACGAAGCATCAGGCGAATTCAATCGTCCTGAGATTAGCGAAAGCGATCTCCTGACGATCAACTACACCAGCGGCACAACCTCGCGCCCCAAGGGCGTGATGATCACGCACCGCAACGCTTACATGAACACGGTCGGAACGCTGGTTCATCAGCACATGACCTGCGCCGACCGTTACCTTTGGACGTTGCCGATGTTTCATGCGAACGGCTGGACTTTTGTTTGGACGGTGACCGCCGCCGGCGCGACTCATGTTTGCCTGCGAAAAGTCGAACCGCGCGCGGTCTTTGAGTTGATGGCGAACGAGCGCATCACGATGCTCTGCGCTGCCCCCACAGTTTTGATCTCCCTCGCGAACGCGCCGGAAGATCTGCGCCGCACAGCCCCGCGCGGGATTCGCGTGGTGACAGCCGGCGCGCCTCCTGCGGCTACGACAATCCAACGGCTGGAAGATGAACTGGGCTGGACGATCACGCACGTCTATGGATTGACTGAGACCACGCCTTTCATAACGGTTTGCGAGCCACGGCCGGAACACGCCGAACTCTCTTCAACAGAGCGAGCAAAGATCAAAGCGCGGCAAGGCGTGGAGTTGATAACGTCGGGCGAATTGTGCGTCGTTGATGAGGAGGGAACCGAAGTGCCTCGCGATGGCGTCACGCAGGGCGAAATCGTTGCGCGCGGCAACGTGATTATGGCCGGCTACTACAACGATGCTGAAGCGACTGCCCAGGTAATGCGAGGAGGTTGGTTTCACACTGGAGATGCCGCGGTCGTGCACCCGGATGGCTACGTAGAGATTCGCGATCGCCTGAAAGACGTAATCATCAGCGGCGGCGAAAATATTTCATCGGTAGAAGTCGAAGGCGTGTTGCTGCGTCATCCGTCGGTGCAGGAAGTCGCGATCGTCGGACTTCCGGACGAGCGCTGGGGCGAAGCGCCGCACGCGTTCGTGGTCCTCAAGAGCGAAGCGACCTCAACCGCAGATGAGTTGCGCGAGTTCGCGCGCGCGAATCTCGCGCACTTCAAAGCGCCGCACACCGTCACGTTCGTCAGCGAGCTTCCCAAGACCGCCACCGGCAAGATTCAGAAATACGTTTTGCGATCAGGACGGGCGGGGATTGCGACGCAGTGACTGGCAAGTTAACAATTTGCGTTACTGAGAAAAGCTTGCGGATAGGCCTGCGTCTATGATAAACGAGCAGCCTCAATGCGGTTCCAATCCAGCTAAAGAGGAGTCGATCTCATGCTAAGAAGCGTGCTCGGAGTAATCGTCGCTCTTATTCTGTTGGTTATCCTACAGGTGGCTTCGTTCATGACCATGTATGGGCTGATGGGCACGGACTGGTCATTCAAGCCGGCATCGTATCAGCCATCCACCCGGTGGACGGCGATGCAGTTTGTGATCATCATAGTCACTTCCATTATCGCCGGCCTGATTTGCGCGGCCATCGCCAAAGGAGGCAAGGCCCCTCTGGCCCTCGCGGCCGTGGTATTGGCGTTGGGTCTCGGGGCCGCGTTTTTGCGAACGTCGCTGCACCCCGAAACTCATGAAGTGCGGATTGGAAACGTTTCCCAAAAGGATGCGCGGGACAAAGCCAGGCACCCAACCT
>DATGVD010000070.1:0-12887 GCA_035300785.1 Pyrinomonadaceae bacterium
GACGCGATTGTGCGTTCGTTGGGAAATAGTTTGTCGAGTTCGGCTTCGAACTTGCGAAGCTCTTTCGGCCCCGCATCGTGCAGCCACGCCGGACTTCCGTTGACTCTCATTCCAGCATAGCCCCTGGCCAATGCTTCATTAAGTTTCTTCCTGAATCGATCGGCGACTTGGTGAGGATCAAAAGTGTTTCCGCTGAGAAACCAGTCTTCATGGCCGACAACCTCGATGCTTCTCTCGGCCACATACCGGTCCAGGTCGGGAAGAGCATCTCGAAGTGCGCTCGTTGCTTCCTGCACCGAGAGCAGCTCAGAATTCGAAATCACCCAGAGGCAGAACTCCTCGTTTTCCAGTCCGGTCTTGAAATAAGGGATCAAAATGTCGAGCAGGTCTTGTTTCGTCTCGTAGAAATAACAGAAGTGTGCACCCCAGGGAATGTCGCCAACGACGCTGATGCCGGTCTTCCTCAACTCCGAAGCCATCGCCCCACCTCCCATTAGTCGGCCCGGCATAGTTACTGAGACTGAATCCAGCGCAGGACTTTCTTGGGCTATCTGAAAGCGACAAGTAAAAAACCCGGCATCTCGGCCAGTCCCTACCTCTCGGACAGAAGCAACTTTGCGGAATTGTCATACTGTATAGACCTTCCACCCTCAGTTGTCGAGGAATTGCGGACGTGTGGGTGACATTTGAAGCGGTATAGACTGGTTGTGATTTCAATGAGAGGAAACGCCAACCTCCAGCCCTCTTAACAGTGGGTCGCAGGTTCGAGTCCTGCTCGGCTCACCACTTTTTCCTGAAGACAAAAAGAGCGAGTGGTTGTTAGGCCACGCGCTCTTTTTCCTTAACTCGACCAATCACCTACCGGAGCAGTCACTTGAGGACTCGCGCGGTCATGACGAGGATGAGGGCCTTGTCGCTGAATCCCGCGGTGCCGACGACGATCTTCTCGCCATCGCGCATTCTGACGTCGCTATGAATCCTGGCTTCGGTCCCGGGCACCGACAGCGTAAAGTAAAAATCGCCAAGCTGAATCTCGGCGGCGCCGGCGGGAGAGGAGGTGAGGGCGACCGAAGTTGCGGAGAATTGGTAATTCGAAATTCTCCTGTCCGTTCCGAGCGGCACATTCGGATTGGGCCAGATAACCTCCGCAGAGCCGCGCCCGTCCAGATAACTGGCACGCCATCCCCGACTTTCCCTGGTGCGCTGCACAATCGAAGTCAACAAAGTGTATTCCTTGAAACTGAGCGTCTTCTGCAACTCGGTAATTACGTCCTTCAGATCGGCGGGGTACTGGTTGGACGCGCCCTCCTTGTTCGACGCCAGCAAGACATGCATCCGCAGCTCGATGTCGGGTCGCGTGACCTCGGGCGTATCGAGGCGCTTGATCGCTTCTTCGATCGCCGCGATGTTTTCCGGAAAGTCGCGCACGGTGATCGTGCGGAACTCGTTGCTGGCGGCGAGCTCCGCTCCCTTAAACCCGCTGGTCAACAGTCTAATAACCGGGACCAAATCGTCCGGCATGCGGTTGTGGACCTCGAACACGCGATTCTTAAAACCGCTGTTGGTGACGTACTTATCGGCCGGCGCCGGCTGGCTCGGCGTCTGGCCGACGGCGGCGGTCGAGAAGATCGCTAATAACAAGGAGAGTGCTAGTGTCTTAAGTTTTGTTGAATACATGATGCCTCCTACTTTCGGTTACCGGTTTCAGGGTGATCTTGAGCGTGATGGGTCCCTTCAGGGTCGCGGGACTCTCGCGGCGATAGCCAGATGATCCTGATGTTCGGATCGGCGGTTTGAATCTCTATGCGCGAGACTTGAGATGACTCCTCCAGCGCGACCGATCCGACGTTGGTCGACGACTGCGTCGCTGGCTCGATCTGGGCGCGACTGTCTCGCGCAGCTTGAGATGTAACCAGCGCGTCCGGCTTTCTCATTCCCTCGAAATGCCTGTAACTTCCGCGCGGCCTTGCGAGCGCCAATACATTGCTTGACTGTGCGCTTCGCTTTCCGGGTAGCTTATGCTTCTTTGGTGCCGACGGCACTTCGGGCGGAGACGTTGGTTGACCCGTCACCTGCGATGCGCGGACCAAATCTCGCGGCGGCTCACGCCTGGTACTGACGAAGTGTTGAAGCATGACGCCGGCAGCAATGACTATGGCGGCGAATGCGGTCGCGTAAAACCACCGTGGCCGAAAGAGCGACGGTTTCGATCGCATTCGCTCGCTCGCGATCTCGCCGAGCACCGCGTGTCTGATTCCGGAATAGAACTCCGCGCCGAATTCCGGTGGCGTAAACGCTTGAGTAAGCAAGCTGCTGTTCTCTGAGAATTCTTCGGCAAGTCGACGACATCCTTCACAAGCCGTGAGGTGCGCCGCAACTTCGCGCTCAGGCGCGCCCACGAGGTCGCCCGCGACATAGAGTGAGATCAACCGGGCCGTGCGTTTACAGTTCAACGTTCTCATTGTGACGCTCCTTTCTTCCGCGCTAGTTTGGCGCAATAGGTCTTTATCTTGGCGCGCGCTGAGCTTACCTGGGAGCGCACGGTGACCGGACGCGAGCCAAGCGCCTGCGCCACCTCCTCAGTCGAGAGACCTTCAAGGTCCCGTAGCACCAGCGCCGCGCGTTCTTTCGGCGGCAGCAATTGCAGGGCGCTCCGGATGAGCGCGAGTTGCTGTTCGTGTAGCGCGAGGCTCTCGGGGTCCGCCCCAGCACGCCCGGTTTCAAGCGCCGCGCCCTCTTGAACAAAATCGATCTGGTCGAGTTGGGCTGGCCCGCTCACACCTTTCTTGCGCGCGAAGTCATGGCAAACATTGATGGTGATGCGATAGAGCCAGGCCCGAAAATCTTCACCGGCTCGGAATCGCGCGAGGTATTTAAAGACTCGCAGGTAAACATCCTGGGCGGCGTCGCGCGCATCGTCGCGGTTGCCGAGCATGCGCCAGGCGATTGATACCACGCGCTGTTCTGTCGCCAGCATAATTCGCTCGAAGGCAATCTCGTCTCCGGCGCGCGCCCGCGCAACGAGCACCGCGAAATAGTCCGCGCTTTCTGCGGAGGCCGGCGGCAGCATCTCTTGCGCGTCGGTCAGAAAGATATGAGCCATCTCGGCAGCCATCGTTCCCTTTTACGACTTCCACTTACTACTACTCCGGTACCAGGAAAACCGTTGAGTCTTCGTTCGCTTTAATTTTCACTTCAACTCGATCACCAACGGATGAGAAATTAGTTCCACTTTCTCCTGGGAGCAGTTAGTCCGGCGTATTCGAGGGCAGGAGCAGCTGTTGGAGGTTATCTATCTGCCCAGGCGCGCTTGTCGCATTCTGATAATCCTGGGCATTGCCACGTTCTTGCAGTCAGTAATCGTCAAGGGCTGGTCATCAGCCGTGTGCAGCGTAACGTTTTTCATCGTCCAGTTCCGCGCAAATTCGATGAGTCCGGCCTCGTAGGCGCTGGCGGTTACGTTTATCCATTTCACATTAGTGATGGGCTTCTCTCGAAGACCCACTGCCGAGAATACGCGGGCCGCACCCAGGACCCGAACATCTTCGATCGTGATGTTGCGAAACTCGCATAACCCGCGCTCGGGCGGCATGACCGTTGTGGTCAGCACGCGCCAGTACAAGGGAATATCCTGCATTCCGCTCGGAAGCGCCGGATAGCTGTAGCTTGGATCCCAGTTCAGCGTGAACGTGAACGGCATCGACACGTTCGCCATCCTCAAATCGCGAATCAAAACATCTTCCACAAAGCCGCCACGCGTCCGGGCGGATTTAAAGCGGATGCCTTCGCCGGTGGCAATCGCGTGGTTGTGATAAGCAACGACCTTCCGAATGCCGCCTGAAGTCTCGCTGCCGAAAGAGATCATGCCGTTGCCACGCCGCACAATGTTATTTCGGATCACGATGAATTCCGTCGGTCGATTGACGCGCAAACCGTCGGAATCGCGTCCCGCTTTCAGACAGATGTCATCGTCGTTACTATCAATGTCGCAGTTCTCTACGAGTACGTAGCGCGACGAGTCAATGTCAACGCCGTCGGTGCTGGGTCCGTCGTTGTTCTTGGTCTTGATCGCGTCCACAGTCACGTGATCCGAATAGACGACTTGCACGGTCCAAAAGCCTGAGCGCCTCAAACTAAGGTTTTCAACCGTAACGTCGGTCGACTTCCAAATCACCATTAGCCGTACTCGCTGGCAATCATAATCAGCCGCCCAGCGCAGTCCGCGGGGGTCGTAATCGACCCGCAGATTTCGATACCTGTCCCACCACATTTCGCCGCGGCCATCAATCGTGCCGCCACCCGACAGCATCACGCTTTTCTGATCGTTCACATTGATCAAAGCCGCGGGCCATTTCATCTCGATGCCCGCCACGCGCGTGGAAATGAGCGGATAGTCCCCGTCGTCTTGACTTGCAAGTAAGGTGACCCCTGCGTCAAGGCGCAAATGTACGTTGCTCTTGAGAAACAGCGCTCCGGTTACGTATCGCCCGGGCTTGAAGGTCACGATCCCACCGCCGGCTTTTGAGCAAACGTCTATCGCTTGCTGAATCGCGTTGGTGGACTTCTGAACTCCGTCACCAATCGCGCCAAACGAGTTCGCCGGGAAAATCCGTCGCCCTTCCGGCCTCTGCCTCGCGCCCGCTTTCGGCACCCAGCCAGGCAGGCCTGCAGCCGGGGTGACGTTTGCGCCCGCTGAAATCGACGTAGCTAAGACAGACGACAGGATCAGAACGCGGATGATCGGCAAGCGAATTCTTTGTTCGCAATTTGGGTTATCGCTCCACATAGTCTCGATCATCCGGAACTGCTCGCCAATTATAGACTGAAAGCAGAAAGCGCCGCTGCTGCCGAAGCTGGCTTGGCTAGTCTATGGTAGCGCCAGGCTGGGCCCAAAGTTCCCGAATCCAGTCGGCCACAGCCTCGACCCAGATCGGATCAGAATTGAGCGACGGGATCAGACGCAATTCCTCGCCCCCGGCCTGAATGAAATTATTGCGCGCCCGAATCCCGATCTCCTCCAGGGTTTCCAGACAGTCGGCTACAAACGATGGGCACGCCACCGCCACGCGCTTGCAGCCGGCCAGTGCCAACTTTCTCAGAACATCTTCAGTTTGCGGCCCCAGCCACTCGGCCCGGCCCAGGCGTGATTGAAAAGAAATGGTGTAGCCATCGTCTTTCAATCCGAGCTCGCGGGCGATCGCCCGGGCCGTGAAAATGCACTGCGCCCTATAGCAGTTCTGATTGACGGCGCTGATCGCGTCGCAGCAATCGGATTTGATCAGACAGTGGGCCTGCGTCACGTCGAGTTTTTTCAAATGACGAACCGGCAGGCTGTGAAAACTGAAAACAAAATGCTCGACCGGCCAGTCCTGGACAGTCTCGCGGACGCGTCCGGCGTAGGCATTGATAAAATCAGGTCGCGCGTAGAAAACGGGAAAAAACGATAAGCGATCGGCGAGTCCTAACCGCGCTGCTGTCTTCTTTGTTTCTTGGATGGCGGTTCGGTAACTCGACTCAGCGTATTGCGGATACATCGGCATGACGATGATGCGCGAAACATCCTGTGAACGCAGCCGTTCGAGCGAACTCGCGATCGAAGGATTGCCGTAACGCATCGCGTACTCGACGACAAAGCGGTCGCCGTCCACCGCAAATCGCTCGGCAACTTTCTCCGCCAGCTCGCGGGTATACACCCGCAAAGGCGAACCTTCCGGCAACTGAACCTTTTGATACGCCTTCGCCGATTGCAACTTGCGACGCGGCACGATCATCACGTTGACCAGAAACCAGCGCAGCGGCTTCGGCACATCGATTACAAAGCCATCCATCAGAAATTGGCGCAGGTAACGGCCGACGGCCAACGGCGTGGGCGCGTCCGGAGTGCCCAGGTTTATGAGAAGTACACCCGCTCGCTTCATAGCGTTCTCCGGAATTCCTCGGCCACGCGCGCGGCACGCTCGAGAATCTTCGCCAGTCCAATGCGGCCAAGATAATTTCCGACGAGGGCAATGTTAGGCGGCGGGGGCCGAAGCGTCGTCAGAATGCGCTCAAGATCGATTGAGTAATGCGGCAAAGCGTTCGGCCAACGAGTTATCCGAACATCCAAAGCGGAATCGTCTGCGCCAAAAAACCGTTTACGCTCGTCCGCGATCAACTGTGCCAGCTCTTGATCGCTAAAGTTCACCACATCCGGGTCGAGGGCGCCGCCAAAAATCCAGGCCTCGGAATGCGCCGGCCCGCGCCCTTCGAAAATACAATCATTGAAGAGCACGCCCCGCGCGCGAAAGCCCTGCCCGCGCGGAAACAAACAACCGAAGCCTTTCAGGCGGGCCGCTTCAGGCGCGTAGAAACTTGTCGCTGTGACCAGCGACAACATTTCAACGCGGCGCAAAGCTTCGCTGACTTCCGGCGAGATGTCCGCGAGAAACTCCGCGGCACTCCGCGCTGAAAGACAGACCGCTGTCGGCTCGTTCGCTTCGGCCTGCGCGCTATGGTTGAAGACGAATTCCACGCCGGCGCGTTTGAGATAATCGGAAAGGCCATCGATCAGCTGCTGCATGCCCTGCGGCGGCGCGACAGTGCCGCGCACATTCGCTCGTGCCGGCCGATTGGTGCGCAGATGATCGGGTAATGCAGCTCGGCCAAAGATCAAACTCGCGCTAAGCCGTTCGGGATCGCCGGCATAAATCCCACCCAGCACGGGAACCAGGAGATAATTCGTCGCGCCTTTTCCCAGTACGCGTCTTCCCCATTCGGCAATAGTTTCGAGTTGCCGCGGTCGCAGACTGGTTGCGCCGGCCACGAGTCGCGCGGCAAGAGCGAAGGCGTCGGAAGCATTAAGCGGGATCTGTCTTGGCCGGTCGCGAAAGATAAATCGCTTGCGGCCGTCGCGCCGCGTGGCCAGGAGCGGTACTCCAATGTTGGCGCACAGCGCTTCCAATCGCGCCGAATTGAGCAGGCCATTGGCCGCCGTCTCAACCATTCCAGGCGGCGTGCGAATCGTCCTGATCAGGCCGCCTGCGCGCGAGCTCTGCTCGCAAATCCGGACTCTAAAGCCTTCTTTGACAAGATAGTAGGCCGTTACTAATCCCGAGAACCCGGCGCCGACGACTTTGATTGTTTGCATGCTGACGTGGACGCTTGACGAAGCTTCTTTAGAAACTGGTTAGCCACAGAGACACGGAGACACCGAGAAAGATGAAATCAAGAGGAGGTCAAGTCTGATGGGCATTTCTGATCACTTCTGATCTTTCTTTTCTCTGTGCCTCTGTGCCTCAGTGGCCGATTTCGCCTCTTTCAGGCAACCTGCTAGAGCGCCTGAGAGAAGACCTGCGGCCTTTGTTCTTGCTGCCGCAGACGTTGATCGAAGAACATGCAGGCATTACGCAGGAAAGGTCGTCCGCGTTCGGTCAGGATCAACCGCTGGCCGTCAACTTCAACCAGGCCGTCTTTGATCAGCGGCTCGAGATAATTCCGAGCGTCATCTCGCTGCTCCGGCCGCAGGCCAACCTCAAAGCGGGTCATGAACGTGAGAATCTGCTCGCGCAGACGACGATCTTCTTCCGACAACAAATGTCCGCGCAGAGTTGGAATCTCGCCCTGCTGCACCCGTCGCTCATAAACGGGAAAGGCTTTTTCGTTTTGATGAAAGCAGGTCGGTGTTTCCGAAATCGCGCTGACCCCCAGACCCAGCAGCACTTGTGTGCGTCTCTCGGTATAGCCCTGAAAGTTTCGGTGCAACGTTCCTTTCCGCTGCGCTTCAGCCATGCCATCGTGCGGCAAAGCAAAGTGGTCCATCCCGATCTCGACGTAGCCGGCGGCGGCCAACTCCTCGCGCGCCATTTCGTAGAGCGCGCGTTTCTCGCCGGCCTTCGGCAAGTCTTCATCTTTGTAACTGCGCTGCGCCGGTTTGATCCAGGGCACGCGCGCAAAGCTGTAGAGCGCGATGCGATCGGGACGCAACTCAATCGTCTTCTCGACTGTCGCCGCAAAACTCTCGGGGTTCTGCCGCGGCAATCCGTAAATCAAATCGTAATTGACTGAGGTGTAACCGAGTTCGCGCGCGGCGTCCGTGACTGACTTGGTAACTTCATAAGGCTGATGGCGATTCACGAGTCGCTGCACTTCGGGATCGAAATCCTGTACGCCGATCGAAATGCGGGTGAAACCCAGCTGCCGCAGCGTGACCAATTGTTCGCGGGTCGTGTGGCCGGGATGAACTTCCACTGAGGCTTCGAATTGATCGCTGGCGATGCGCGCGTCCGCCAGAATTGGTTTTAAGATCCGCTCCAGATTTTCAGCTGAAAAGAATGTCGGCGTGCCGCCGCCCAGGTGCACACCCAGCAGCGATCGCTCTCGCAATGCCGGAACGCGATCAAGATAAAGGCCCCATTCCTTTGAGAGAAGATCGATGTACGCCTCTTCGCGCCCGTGGTCGCGCGTGATGACTGTGTTGCAAGCGCAGAAAGTGCAAAGTGTTTCGCAGTAGGGCAGATGAAAATACAGCGACCATGACGCCGTCTCATCTGCGAAGGCCCGGTTGAGTTCTGCGATCCATTGCCCCGTTGTTGGTGAATCGGTCCAGAACGGAACGGTAGGATAGCTGGTATAACGCGGCGCCGGAACGTCGTACTTGGCGAAAAGATCAGTCACTGCATTACCTCTCTCACTGTGTCTACGAAGAGTCTCACGTTATCTTCCGGCGTGTCCGGCAAAACTCCATGGCCCAGACCGCAGACCCAACCGGCGCGATCCTGCTCCTTCAACGGTTCAAGATAACGGATTAGCCGCCGGTGGAATTGCTCCGGCTTTAAAAGCAACAGCGCCTGATCGAAATTGCCCTGAACAAAACCTCTGTGAAACATGTGCAGCGCCTCACTCATATTCCAGCGAGAATCAACCCCGACACCCGCGAGATCGCCTTCGGTGAAAAGCGGATGCCGCAGATGCGCCGGCTGCGTGCCTTTCGAGTAGTAGCCAACTCGCGTTGAGTGTTTCCGGGTTAGCAGTTCCAATTGCGGCGTCACTTCAGTTTGAAAAATATCGGGCATCAATTCACCGGCGGCCGTATCAAAAATCACCACCAACTCCGCGCCGTTGTTGAGTTGCAGCTCGATGTTCCGCGCCAGCAACGGCACCATCACTTCACAGAACCGCGGAAACAAAGAGAGAAGGTCTTTCGACGCTGTCAGTGATCCTTTGTGCGAACCCTCAACCGCATAGACAAACAACGTCCACGGTCCGCCCACAAAGCCGATCAGGCTGCGATCTTGCGGCAGGCGCTCGCGCGTGGCGCGCACCGCCTCGCCCTGAAACTGGAGACATGGCCAGGCATCTTCAGCTGAGCGGAGTTGCGAGAACGTTTCCGGATTGAGCTTCCATCCAAGCAGTGGCCCACTGTCGGTGTACTCCAGTCCCATGCCCAGTCCTTCGAGAGGAAAAAGCAGATCGCTGAAGAGAATCGCTGCGTCAAAATCAAAATCTCTTACCGGCCCAAGCGCAACTTCCGCCGCCAGATCGGGTTGTTTGCACAAATCCATGAACGAGTGTTTCTGCCGCAGCGCCTGGTAATGCTTGTGATAGCGCCCCGCCTGGCGCATCAACCAGATTGGCGGCACCGACTGCACGCGGCGAGCCAGCGCGTTTTGAAAACGCGCGCTGCCGATTTGTTCTTTGACCGCTATTGAAGTCATCTACTTTTCTCCCTCTCCCTCTGGGAGAGGGTCGGGGTGAGGGGTTACGACGCGCTACTTAGTTCTGACTTTCTCCGTCGTTAAGCCTCACCCTGGCCCTCTCCCAAAGGGAGAGAGAACCAACGCAAGTTAAAAACTTGCGCTACTCAGTGTCGCCGTGCCATTGATATCCGACGCCGCGGACCGAGCGGATGCATTCACTTTCCGTGTCGCCGAGCAACTGCCGCAAACGCACGACCATGTTGTCCACCGTGCGCTGATTGAGAAACTTGTCCTCTCCCCACAACTCATCGAGAATCTGATTGCGACTGATGACGCGCGGGCTGCTGGTAATCAGCAGCTGCAGCAATTCAAAGTCGCGCGCGGCCGGATGTTCGCGCCGGTTATCCGGCTGGATGATCACGCGCGTTTCTAAATCAATCACGCGTCCGTTGCAGGAGATGCGCCGGCGCACCGGATGACTATCGAGCACGTGCTTGACGCGCAGCAGCAGTTCCTGCAAATGAAACGGCTTGGGAATAAATTCTTCCGCGCCAATTTCGAAGCCTTCCAAACGATGTTCCGCGGAACTAAGCGCCGTCATGAACATCACGGGCAGCGAATAGCTCCCTTTGATCTGGCGTGCCAGCTCGAAACCCGAACCGTCCGGCAAGCCGATGTCGAGAATCACCAAATCCCAAAGGCCTTCGCTCAGCTTCTTCAACGCTCGCTGCCTGGTCTCGACCCACGCGACCTCATACTTTTCGCGCAGCAGCCGCTCGTGCAGGGTCGCTCCCAGCGAGCGATCATCTTCGACCAGCAACAGTCGCTTCATAACTTGCTCGTTTCGTGACGCGCTCTGATGCGTCGGCGCCGGCGCCGGGAAAATCCAGTTCGGCCGTAAAGCCGCCGGCCTTTGCGCTCCGGAAAGTAATCGCGCCGTTCATTCGCTTCAGCAATTGCCGCGCGATGTAGAGACCGACTCCGCTGCCACTGCTCCGTGCGTGGCGCACGAAAAGCTTGCCGAGCTGGCTCGGATCGCCCTGGAAGCCGCACCCGTTGTCGGCGACGCGCACACGCAGACGCCCGTCGCCGCCCGGCCTCACCGAAACTTCTACCTGAGTTGCCCGGCCATGCGTGACGGAATTCTGCACGAGATTGGTCAGGATACTTTCCAGCGCGCGCGCGTCAACCATCGTGATCCCGTCACCGTCCTGCGTGATGCTCAACTCCGGCCAATGATGCCGCAACGCGTCGATCCGATCGCCCAACCTGATCGGTTCGAAAAAAAGCGCGCCGCGCGTCAGGTTCACCAGAAAAAGCGAATTCTCCAGCTGCAGTTGCAGCCGCAGCGTGTCACTCAACAAGCGATCCAGTAAAGGGCTCGGTTCGGCGCCGGCAAAATCTTCACGCAAGCTTTCCGCTTGCAGACGCAGACTGGCCAAAGCGGTCTTTGCATCGTGCGTGAACGCCGCAAAAAATTCTTCCACCTGGGCATGACGCTTCTGCTCGCGCCGCGCGTAATAGAACAACGCCAGCCCGCCGCCGATTAACGACGCGATCAGAATGCTGCCTTCCCATAGCAGCATCTGGTAATGACGATGCAGGGCAACTGCGCCCTCGAGGTTCAACCGGTTAAGCAGATCAAGTTGGCGCAGACCAAATATCAACCACCAGCCGGCGAGCGTAACCGTGAACACCACCCACAGTCCGACCAGGGCGATGACAACTCGATTGCGTTTTCGTTCCCTCATAAGTAAGAGCCGTTCAGAGTACCGACTTCAGTCGGGGTTTTGCACCCAAGGAAAAGCCCAACTAAAGTTGGTACTCTAAACGCCGGATGCTTCAGCAGCACCCAAAACTGCATCATGCGCCCGCTCAAGCAATTCATCTGAATGAGCCAGCGACAAAAAGTTTACCTCGTAACCACTCGGCGCCAGGTAAACGCCTCTCGCCAGTGCGCCATGAAAGATTTTCGCGAAGGCGGACGCGTGCCGCGACGGAATCTGATCAATTCGGCGAATCGGTTTTTCCGTTTGCGCGTGCAACCAAAAGATAGATGCGGCGCGCGCAATCTGAAACGGCAACCCACGCTGTTGGAAATCCGCGTTCAGCTCGTCGCAGAATCGCGCGGTCTTCTCTTCCAGTGTCTCATGAGCTCTTACTCTTTCAATCTTCTCCAGCGTGGCCAACCCCGCTCGCATGCCCACCGGGTTCGCGCTCAACGTTCCCGCCTGGTAAACCGGGCCAGCGGGCGCAACCAACTCCATCAGATCCTTTCGCCCGCCATAACCAGCTACCGGAAAACCGCCGCCGATCACTTTGCCATACGTAACCAGATCGGGTCGCATCCCAAGGACTTCGGCCATGCCGCCCAGCGCGACGCGAAAGCCGGAAATCACTTCGTCAAAGATCACCAGACTGCCGTGCTCGCGCGCAATCCTGACTGTCTCTTCGATTAACTCGCGCCGCTGGATCAGCAAGCCATAATTAGCGGGCAGTGGTTCCAGGATTACAGCGGCAATGTCTTTACCGTGTTCAGCAAAAATCTTGCGCACGGCGTCCTCGTCATCAAGCGGCGCGACCAACGTTTCACTGGCGACGTTGGCTGAAACGCCGGCGCTCGAGCTGGCGGCGGCGCCGGCCAAACCGCTACCGGCCTTTACCAGCAACGAATCCGAGTGGCCGTGATAGCAACCTTCGAACTTGAGAATGCGACTTCTTTCTGTGGCCGCGCGCGCAATCCGCAACGCGCTCATTACGGCTTCGGTGCCGGAAGAAACGAAGCGCAGCATCTCAACCCACGGGAGCCGCGACGTAATCCATTCCGCCAATTCCAGCGAGTAAGGCTCGCACGCGCCAAAGCTCCACGCGGTCTCGATCGCTTCGCGCACTGCCCGGCTAACGTCCGGGTCGCGGTGACCTAGCATTAGCGGACCGAAGCTCTGACAAAAATCGACGTACTCGCGTCCATCGACTGAGGTCATCGTTGCGCCCTGGGCGCTGCGAAAGAAGATCGGCGTGCCACCGACGCTCTTAAACGCGCGCACCGGACTGTGTACGCCACCGGGAGTGACGCGCCGGGCACGATCGAAATACTCGCGAGAGAGATCGCGCGAATCTAAAGCTGTTTGTTCAGAGGCCATTCTCTTCTACGACACACTTCAGAAAACCTCGATCAGGCCGAGGCGTCAACTCTTTGGAGTGCGCTGACTT
>DATGVD010000071.1:0-7924 GCA_035300785.1 Pyrinomonadaceae bacterium
GTTGATTTTCTGTGTTTTAGGATTGGTGCTGGTCGTGCGTGACTAGCGCCCAGCGAAGGACTTCAAAGGGAACTAAGCCGATTCACGATCGAAAGAATTCGGCGACCAAACTCACCACGTAATCCTGCTGGTCGGCAGTTAACTCGGGATAGACCGGCAAGGCCAAAGTCTCTTGCGCAGCGGCTTCCGCGATCGGAAAGTCGCCTTCCTTGTAACCAAGAAAAGCAAAGCATTCCTGCAGGTGCAGCGGCACCGGATAATAAACGTCCGTGCCTATGCCGCGCGCGCGCAAATGCTCTCGCAACGCGTCGCGCCGGCCATCCCGCACGCGGATCACAAACTGGTGAAAGATGTGACGCGCGCCGGTCCGCACGAACGGCAGTTCGATTTTGTCCGCTATGCCCGCGTCGCCGAACATCAACTCGTACTGCTGGGCATTGCGCTGGCGCGCGACCGTCCACGCGTCGAGGTGCGGGAGCTTGACCTGCAGCACCGCTGCTTGCAGTGCGTCAAGCCGGCTGTTGAGGCCGACGAGTTTGTGAAAGTATTTGCGCTCTTCGCCGTGCACGCGCAGCATGTGCAAGCGGCGCGCGTGATCGAGATCGTTAGTCACCAGCATCCCGCCGTCGCCCGCGCCGCCGAGATTTTTTGACGGATAGAAACTGAGACACCCGATCGTGCCCATCGAGCCGGCGCGCCGCCCGTGGTCCTCGGCTCCAATTGCCTGCGCGGCGTCTTCGATGATGGGAATGCCGCGCTGCCGGGCCGACTCAGACAGGGATGCCGGGGGACCGCCGCTCCCCGCCAGCTCGATCAGGGGATCCATCTCCGCGCACTGGCCATAGAGATGCACCGGCACGATCGCCTTCGTTCGTTCGGTGATCGCGTCGGTTACCAGCGAGGGACGGATGTTGTAGGTTTGCTCGTCAATATCAACGAACACCGGCCGCGCGCCGAGCCGCGTGATCGCGCTCGCGGTCGCGAAGAAACTAAACGGCGTGGTGATCACTTCATCGCCGTCGCCGACGCCGCAGGACATCAAGGCCAGCAACAGCGCGTCCGATCCCGAAGCACAGCCGACGCCAAATTTGGTTTGCGAGTAGCGCGCGATCTCTTCTTCCAGCACCTGCACTTCCGCGCTGAGCACAAACTGCTGCGATTCGAACACGCGATCGATGGCCGCGCGCACGTCGTCGCGAATCGTGGCGTACTGCGCCTGCAAATCCAGCAGTGGGACTTTCATTCTTTCGACTTGTTTCGGGGTCATGCAATCGGAGCGGACTGGGCCGCCGAGTTGAGGAGTTGAACCTGGCCGCCGTTCTTAATCGACTGCTGCGCGGCTTCCAACAGGCGGACCACGCGCAAGCCGGCCGCGCCGTCGGTCAAAGGCTGGCGGGCAGCGCGAATGGAATCCAGAAATTCCGCGACTACGTAACGCAGCGCTTCAGTCGAATCGATCCTTGGCGCCCACACGTCGCCGGTGCGATAACTCACCAGCCGCTGGTAATCCGCTTCGCGATCACCTACGCGATTTGTCGTGACGCCCTTATCGTAAACGCGCACTTTCTCAGTCGGCTCAATGTCGTCGTAAAGGATCATCTTGCTGCTGCCGGCGATCATGGTGCGGCGAATCTTGACCGGCGCCAGCCAGTTGAAATGGAAATGCGCGATGAAGTCGTCGGCAAAGTGCATCATCAGGTAAGCAATGTTTTCAATACCCGGTTCGATGTGGGAACTCCCAATGGCGCTGACCATGTCCGGCTGTCGCTCGATCAGGTAATCCATGATCGACAGATCGTGCGGCGCCAGGTCCCAAAGCACGTTGATGTCCGGCTGAAACAATCCCAGATTGATGCGCACAGAATCGAAATAGAGCAACTGGCCCAGCTCGCCGCTGCTGACAATTTCTTTCATTTTGCGCACCGCGCCAGTGTAAACAAACGTATGATCGACCATCAGCGTGCACTGGTTGCGTTCAGCCAGGTCGATCAACTCTTCCGCTTCGCGTGCGGTTGCAGTCAAAGGCTTTTCGACCAGCAAATGCTTGCCGGCCAACAGAGCCTGCTTCGCGATGGGAAAGTGCATAGCCACGGGTGTGACTACGGCGATGGCGTCGAGTTTCGGATCCGCCAGGAGTCTCTGATAGTCGGTGGTGGTTTGCGCAGCCGGGTAACGGCGGCCCATCGCCGCCAGACGCGCATCGTCTGCATCACAAATCCAGCGGAGCTCCGCCGCTTCATTCTCGGCGAAGTTGCGCAAAAGGTTCGGCCCCCAGTAGCCGCAGCCGATCACGCCAATTGTGATTGCGCCCATCAGGCCCAGAGCATACCCGGCCTGCAGGAAAAAGTGAAAGGATGAGGCACGCGGGCAACAACCGTCCGAATCAAGTGGGTCGATCAGCTCGATGCCGCTCGCGAGTTCTGCCCGCCGTCAGCGCCGCCTTGAACATCAGCCTCGTCAGTTCGGTAATAACTTGAGTAATAGCTGTTGTAATAATAATCGGTCGACTCAAGCTTCACGTTGTTCAGGACCACGCCAAAGATGTGCGCGCCGACGTCCAGCAATTGCTGTTTTGCCCGGCGCACTACGGCGCGCGAACTGCGCCCGCCATGAACCACGAGGATGACGCCATCAACGAAGGTGGAAAGGATCGAGCTGTCGGTAAAAGAAATGGCCGGCGGTGAATCCACAATAATGTGGGTGAACTTCTCGCTCAACGAAACCAGTAACTTGCGCATTTCTTCCGAACCCAGCAACTCGGCTGGATTGGGTGGGATCGGGCCGGAAGTCAGCAGCTTTAACTTGGGCAGCTTGTCATAAGTTTGCAGCAGTTCCTCAACGTCCGATTCGCCCGAAAGGCAATTAGTCAGCCCGCGAGTGTTCGATAGATTGAAATGCGAATGCAGCCGTGGACGGCGCAGGTCGCAGTCGATGATCAGGACGTCCGCCCCGGTTTGCGCGAGCATGAACGCCGTGTTGATGGCGGTGGTGGTCTTGCCCTCTGAGGGTTGGCTCGAAGTTACGAGGATTGTTTTTGGCGGCGTGCCCGCGGAAGAAAGCAGCAGCGACGTACGCAGATGACGATACGATTCGGCGATCGGCGAACGCACGTCGGTAACCATTGCCAGCGCAGTCGTGTCACTCGGCTTTAACGGCTCAGCCCCGCGCAGGCGCTTTTCACTCCGAACGGACGGAATCAAGGCCAGGGCCGGCAGGTGGATGTAGCGATCGATATCATCCAGCGACTTGACCGTGTCATCCAGATAGTCGAGCAGGAATGCCAGACCGATGCCGGCCACCAAAGCCAGCACAAAAGCGATCATGATGTTGCGCATTCGCTGCGGTCCGACCGGTTCGTGCGGCATTCGGCTGTAGGTCTCGACCCTGACGTCGGTGCCTCTGTCTGCTCCGCCCTGGGTAACCTCGCGTCGCTTTTGCATTAGCGTATTCAGGTATTGTTGGTCAGTTGCCAACTCCTGCGTCTTGATCGCTAACTCGATCACGTTTCTGGTTTGACTGACCGTCTTACCGTGCTGAACGCTGTAAGCCTTCTCGAGGCTTTTCTCGTGGGCAGCCGCGGCATCTGCGCGAGATTTCATCGACGCCAGAACTTCCACCGGGGCTTTCTTCAGCTCTATTTCGAGATCGTCAATTTGGGCCCTGACTTGCTTAACCTCAGGCCATTCGTCGGTGTACTTCTGGCGCAAGGAGGTCAACTTATCCTTGAGGTCGCTGATCTTCTCGCGCAGTTTTATGATGCGTTCATCTTTCTGCACTTCAGGATTCGCGAAGGGATCAGGAGCATTCCTAGCTGCCTCGTAAACCGCCAGAAAGTTCCGGCGTTCGTTTTCGGCATTTAGGAGCTGACCACTGTAGGTGCTGTCTCGCACCACCTCGATATTGGGACCGGATTCGGGCCCGAGCGGCAGGTCATGCTCTTTCGCGAACGCGAAACGGGCGTCTTGTCCTTTCTTGACCTTGTCCTGGTACTTGGCTATTTCCTGAGCCAGCGCTTCCTCCGCCTTGCTGGTGCCAATATCCAGGCGCTCGCGATTGTTCTGCACGAAAACATCCGCCAGAGTGTTGGCAATTCTTTGGGCCAGCGCCGGGTCGGTGTGTTGATACTTAATCGTCACCAGGCTGGTTCCAATGATTGGCTCGATCGTTTCGCTCCCGACGATCGCGTCCTCGTAAGGCTCAAGCGCGGCCAATTCTTGCGGGGTAAGCTGCCGCTCTTTCATTTCGTCCGTGGTGACTGTTTGTTCGGCCGCAGGATTCTGGGCCGGAGGAGTAGCGGTCCGCTCACCCGCGAATATTCTTTTCAAGGAAGCGAAAACACTGCTCTGCGCCTGGCCACCGAGGAACGACGGATCCTTTTGAAGCTCGAGTGACAAGACCACCTGGCGTGCCAGCTGCGGATTTTGCAAGAGTTTCAGTTGTGTTCCCCAGAAGTTTGCATCCGCCGGCGCGTTAATTATGACCTGGCCGGTGGCCAGGACTGGAGCGGGTTTTGATTCGATGCGGATCGTCGTGCCGCCTTCGTAGACTGACGGCTGCCGGTACACCTGAATCGTGACCAGCGACGTAACCACGAGCACCAGGCTCAGGATGAGCCACTTGCGCTTCAGAATTACGTATAGATATTCGCGGACATTGGTTTCAGCCGGCGGGCTGCTATAGCGGTCATACCTACCGAAAGGCTTGGTCTGAGTTAGGTCAGCCAGCGAGTTATCCAGGCCGCGCCCGGCGGGAACCAAACGTTCGTCTTGTGTCATGATCTTCGAACCTTACCCTCGGCTTACCATATTTCAGATCGAACATAATAGCAGACGCAGGCGCTCAGGCAAGTCAACTGCGGCCGGGCTCAGCATTCGCAAGTCCCGCGGGGCTTCCGGCCGACGCGAAATCGCGCAGGCTGTCCTTCCAGAAAGGCAGGGGGTCGAGTCCGATGGCCTCGGAGAGCAGGCATCGGAGCCTTGAATTGCGGGGTCTGGGAGCAGGCCGCTCGAGAGCTTTCAGGCTGACGCCTTCGAGTAAACCTAAATCCAGATCGGCGATCTCGAAGGCGCTGCGCGCAAAGCCTTCGAACGTGCATCCTTCACCGGCGTTTACGACGTGATAAGTCCCCGGCAAGTCGAGCTGGGCCAGACGAAGAAGCTGACGGGCCAGATCGGGCGCATAGGTCGGGGTCCCGAACGTGTCATAGATCGCCAGCAGGTGCTCGCCGCGGCGCGCGCGCTCAAGAATCGAACTGAGAAAGTTTTTCCCGCCGAGGCCAAAGATGTAACCGCTGCGTACGATGATCGTCCGCGCCCAGGCAATTTGCGCGCGCTGCTCGCCAGCGAGTTTCGACACCGCGTAAACGCTTTGCGGATTAGGCTGATCGCGCTGAGTGTAAAAGCCGTCCTTCTCTCCGTCGAAAACGTAATCCGTCGAGATGGTTATCAGCAACGCTTCGGCGCGGCGACAAGCCAGCGCCAGCAACTCTGGTCCGCGCGCATTTATGTTTTGGGCGCGCTCCGGGTCGAGCTCGCAGCCGTCAACGTCCGTCCAGGCGCCACAATTGATGACCAGGTCCGGACGCTCGCGATCAAAAGCCGCATCGACTTTTGATTTGTCCGCTATATCCAGACCGCCATGGTCAAGCGCAATTACGCGTTCACCTTGACTCGAGCAATGCGAAACCACCGCGCGGCCCACCAGCCCGCTGGCGCCCGTGACCATCACTTTCAATGCGCGCCGACCTCGATTCCGTATTGCTGGGCGTAGAATTCGCGATACGCGCCGCTACGCGCGCGCTCGACCCAAGCGGGATTGGACTGGTACCACTCGATCGTTTTGCGCAGGCCGGTTTCCCACGTTTCAATCGGACGCCAGCCGAGTTCTGACTCAACCAGCGACGCGTCAATCGCATAACGGCGATCGTGGCCTGGGCGATCTTTGACGAACTTGATTAGCGACTGAGGTTTCTCGAGTTGATCGAGAACGGACCTGGCGACGTCGATATTGCGGCGTTCATTTCGCGCGCCGACATTATAAGTAACTCCGGGTCGCCCTTTGGTCAGCGCCAGCAGAATTGCCCGGCAGTGATCGTCAACGAAAATCCAATCACGAACATTCTGGCCGTCGCCGTAAAGCGGAATTGCTTCGTCGCGCATCGCGTTCGCCAACATCAGCGGCAGAAATTTTTCGGGAAACTGTCGCGGCCCATAGTTGTTGCCGCAGCGAGTAATGACCGTGTCCAGTCCGAAAGTGTGATGCGCCGCGCGCACCAGATGCTCGGCCGCCGCCTTTGACGCGGCGTAAGGACTGTTTGGTCGGAAATGAGAGTCTTCGGTAAAGAACGCCTGATCGTCTTCTGCCAGGCTGCCCATCACTTCGTCAGTCGAAATCTGAACAAAGCGTTGCACGCCGCCCGCGCGCGCGCAGTCCAGGAGCACCTGGGTTCCGAGCACGTTCGTCCGGATGAATTCATCGGCGGACACAATGCTGCGGTCAACATGCGACTCGGCGGCGAAATTAATAATCGCCTCGGTCTCTGGAGCCAATGCAGCCGAGACTGCTTCGCGATCGGCTATGTCGCCTTTGACGAAATGATGCCGGCTCTTATCCAGGCCATCGAGATTATCCAGGTTGCCGGCGTAAGTGAGAGCATCGAAATTTGCAACCTCGCAGGAGGGAATCTCGTTGAGAATCAGCCGTACAAAGGCCGACCCAATGAATCCCGCGCCACCTGTAACAAAGAACCTTCGCATTGATCGTTTTCGGAAGCTCCTGGTACCCAGATTTACCGCCTATTAGTTTCCCGCCTATCTTGAATTAGAGCATAGTTGTTGCCCTGCGGCTATGGCCAATACAAGGTCTTGATGGCTTCAATCACAGCGATTGATATCGTCAACGCGCTTACGTTTAGGTTAATGAGAATTTAATGCTTGCTAGCAAAGATTACTCTTGACAGCCGATAGGCTTATGCATAGTATCTCCGCCACCCTGGAAGTCATGTATGTATTTTCCTCGTTTTTTTGTTTATGTAGAGTTTCAGATCTGTAACCAATCGGGAAACATAAAGGTGCCCCTAAGACTGCTTACCCTGTCGAGCCCAAAGGAGATTTGACAATGAAAACCGGAATCGCGCCACAACGCGTCTTGACGCGCCTTAATTCTTCTATTCTCGTTGGCGTCTTCATGATCCTGGCCGCAGTGGTGGCCGTGCCCTTCTACACGGCGCGATCCAGTTCTCTGCCAACGCGTGATTATTCGCAACCAGGGGCCAAGTCGGGCACGGTTGCAAAGACTAGCAGAGCGGGTTCGCGCTCGGTTTCCAGCCCTGCAACTCTTGGTTCCCTGTCGTCCCTATTTACATCCCTCCGGCCTGCGCCCCAGCCTTTTGTTGAAGGAATTGCCACCTTTAACAGTGACTGCATCACGCCACAGTCCGATTTTTTTCTGAACGACGTTGTATGCGCCAAAGCCTCTGGTGTACCAGCTACCGTGTTCCCGTGGAAAGTGCTGTGGATTGACCCGGTGGGCTTTGTTAGGCAATCGAACGACGCATCGACGGATGATACGACTACGTATCTCTACCAGTTGCCTGCGACTCCAACCTCAGACGTGAACGGCCAGACGGTCGATAATCGTGGAACCTGGAAGGTGAACCTCACTCGTGCAAATGGGGCCGTACGCCAGACGGCCCTCTTTACGGTACATCAAGCGGCCAATCCCCAAGCGAATGTCTTCATTCAGAAGTTTGTTCACAGCTCGAGCGCATCAGTTCCATCGGGAGAGAACATTTCTTTCACCCTGGTGGTCGGCAATGCGGGCCCGGACGAGGCGTTGGTCGTCCATCTCGTCGACACTGTCCCAGCTGGTGCGACGCTGGTTCAGTTCACTCAGAATTCTGGCCTGACCTGCACGCCCGCAGGTT
>DATGVD010000072.1:0-4701 GCA_035300785.1 Pyrinomonadaceae bacterium
TCGAAGTACAATCGTTTCTGAAAACTGCCGCGCGGTTGAAACGGCTGCCGCTCTTTCTGAAGATCATGTCGCTGCTGCCCGAATCAAACGCTGCCCAGGGCTCGCGGCCTTGGGCAGCGGCATGTCTGATGTCGAAGGAAGCCCGCTGAAGCGGGCTCTTTTGCCTTTTTACTTTTACCTTTTTCGTTTGTTCGCACCAGTATCCAGGTCCACGGGCGCCGGATAACCTTTCCCGGTCAAGGCTGCGATTTCGATTACGATCTCTTTCTGATTCTTCGCGGCCCGGGCCATTGTTTTTGTCGCGGGCGACTTCTTTTCGGTTAAGGTCGGCGAAGCATTTGGACCTTTGGTGACGATTGGCGTTCGCTTCGGCGATGGTGCCGGCTGGGCAAGGTTGGAATCGGACATTTGCGCCAAAGCATTCAAAATCTCTGCGCGAACGTCGTCTGTCAATGCATCAAACTGAATTCCGTTCGCGTCGAGCACGGCCCTCAAGTTTTCCTCCGTGTTAGCGTCCTGATCGTAAACGTCACGATAGATGTGCAGCTTGCCATCCTCAACCACAATCGTTTCATACCGCAGTTCGACCGGAACCGCCTTAGTCAGTTTCACTTCCTTCGTCTCGGTTTTGTTGCGTTCGTAGGCGGCAATATCCGCGTCGGTCAATCGCGCACCGCCCAGTTGCGCCAGCAGCTTCGCAAAGTCGTGTACCTGCGGTGTCGTTAGTCCCACACAACCGTGTGAGGCAAAAGTGCCGATTTTCGCCAGCGCTTTGCCACCGTGAATCAGCGACGGTCCGCCGATCGGGATTTTGACAGGGCCGAGCGGGTTCAACCTGCTGCCCGCTTCGACTTTTTCGCCGACGCTCACGTCTTTCATCTTTGCGACCCAGGGTTCGTCAGGTGGCGTCCAGGTTGGATTGAAGATAATTGCTCGCGCCTTGCGCAGGCCGGTCGGGAGAGGAAACTGAGGATATCCGATTCCGATCTTGTAGGATTTGATCAGCCGTCCATGTTCAAAGACATCCATCCGGTAGGCCGGCGAATTCACTACCACCCGCGAGTCCGTCGGCACGTTATTCGGACTTCTCGTGTCATTCGTACCTGATTGAGGGGCAGTCTTCTCCATCGCGCTTTCGTTGTCTCTACTCCATTGCTCCGCTATCAAGGCTTCGAGTTGTTCGGCCTTTTCCGCACCGATGATCTTTGTAATCGTTTCTCTCGCGGTGGTACGCGCACTGGCCGTCTCTCCGGGTGACGTGCCGGCATTCGCTTCGCTGAGTTTGACTGTGTCTGCGTGAGCTGCCTCCTTCAGCTTCGCGATTTGCTCGTCAGTAATTTGCAAACGGCTTTTGAGCAAGCCCGAAAAAGGCTCGCTTGCTAAAAACGCGTCGAGCACCGGCAGAGTCAGCGCCTGAGTCTTCGAAGCTTTCTCGCTGACCGGCGTGGGCGAGATAGTTGCCGTCGGCGTGGCCAACGCCGCGACACTGGCATTGCTATTGGCCCGGTTCGTTGGTTCCACAACGCACCCCACCGCGAGTATGCAAACCGCAATGAAAAGCGCCGATCCTAAGTACCGTTTCATTTTCTTGCACCCTCCTCTTTGTTTCTTAGCTGTTCTATTTGGCAAGGTGTGTGCCGCGGGGCCAGATTATCTCTGCGTCTTAAAATATTTTCCGCGGCTTTGCGGGAAACATCAACGCCTGGTAACTAATTTCAGTCAGAGGCGGTGAGAAAATCCCAAGGCGCCAAACAAGAACGCGATGCATGCGCCCAGGTACTTAATCGCGTTGACCTATAAGCGAACGGTGCGTTGAGAACTTTCGTTCAGATTCGCCCTGACGCCGTCGGAACAGATAAGCTTACTTTCGCAGCAATGGATAGGGATTGATATTGATGCCGTGCCAGAAATTTTTCGGGTCAGAGATCTCCGCGACTGAGAAGTGCAGATGATAGTTTCCCGCGCCGGCATTTCCACTATCGCCAACGTACGCGATCGTTTCGCCTTGTTTCGCGAAATGGCCTTCGGACAGACCGTCCGCATATCGATCGAGGTGTGCGTAGTAATAGACAAACTTACCATCCGTGCTCAGTTGATAAATGGTTGTGCCACCGCGTTCGCTCTGAAAGAGTTTCACGATGGGCCCATCCGCCGCGGCAATTACGAGAGTACCACGCGGCGCTGTGATATCAATCGCATCGTGAACGCGCCCTTCAGAGCGCGCTTCAGAGAAGGTATCTCGCAACTGCTCAGGCCGCACTCCGACAACCGGAATGATCAATTTCGCGGGCGACCCTGACGGCGCCGTGGGACCAGACGAATTAATGTTGTTAGCCGGAGAACCGATCACCCGAGGAGTCGGCTGAATCTCGGCGGAGTTATTTTGCGCCTGGGATGGCCGAGGCGCGATCGGTGAGGCCTCCTTTTGAAGTGTAATTATGGTCGATCGGCGCTTCTTGGAAATGGCGCTGAGCAGCGCGACCAGGGCAACGACCGCCGCCACGATTGCGACTGAGACGAGCAGAGTTCGAGCACGCCGTTTCGTTGCCCACTTCATTTGGCTCGCCTCAAAACAATCTGTCCGCTACTGAATCGCCTGCCCAGAGGATAAGCGCAGTAAGCAAGGGGCACAACTGTTCGCGCTGTTCGATAGTGGGGTAAATCTGTGTACTTCGCCACACTTTTACCCCACTGTCCGCTGTTCAATAACAGAGTTCTGGCGTGGATGGGTCCGGGAGTCGCGTGCTGAAAGCGGCAATCGAGCCGAGGTAAAAGATCCTGATGAGCCCGATTCATCGGGCTTCCCCGTAGTGTTTCTAGACCAGCGCCTTTAGCGCTGGTTACGTCCGCCACGGTTTTAAGTTAGCGCGCTTCAGCGTGCTTATTTCTGATGACCTTCGAGAGAAGCCCGCTGAAGCGGGCTCAGATTGTTCTTTGCTGTCGTGACCCAGCCGTAAAAACTGCTGGTCTAGTAACCGGCACCCCACGCGGGCTGCCCGCGCGGGGACCCCGCCCCTGCGGGCAAGCCGCGTGAACGCGGCTCGATCGGTTCTCTGTTTTCTGCCTTCTGCCTACTGCTTTCTGCTTACTGCTCTCTGCCTTTTCACGGCTCAGGCTTCCATTCCGGAATGCGCCCCGGCGTCCAGGGGGCTCCGGCGGCTTCCATCTGCTTCTCCAACTTATTCAAATCAACTTCGATCAGTTGCCGCAGCTGCTGGAGCGCTGTTTCGAAGTCCGCCGAGGCCGCCGCGTATTGATTCACGTGCGTCTGCGTCGGCCGCGCGGTCGACATTCGTTGCGAGCCGACAATCTCACCGACCCGCTCTCCGATCGAAGGCGGCAGATTCATGTTGCGTTGACGAAGCGGCGTATCGCCGCGCAGAGCTCGCAGAACTTCATTCGTGCGCTTGTCTAATGCCGAAGCGTCCGCCAGCAGGGACTCTCCCGCCGATGGCGTCTCCAAAAGCGCGCGTCTGATTGCGGCGAGACGCGGCTTGAGTGCGTTCGCAGCTTCGGTTGCGCCGCTGACCGCACGTTGCAAGCGCGCGACTTTCTGCTGAAACTCGACCAGCGCCGCGCGATCTGACGCGGACATGTTTTCCTGGCCGTCGACCTTGACCTGGAACTCCTGCGGTTGCCCGAGCGGCGTGATCACGCCACCAACTCTCCTGGCGACCGAGACTTTGTATGTGCCGGGCATGACCAAAGGCCCCGCCGGTCCTTCGTTGAATGGATCTTCGGTTTCCGGATTTGGCGGTGGCGGCAAAGACGCAGGGGGATAACGCAAGTCCCAGGAGACGCGCTGCATGCCGGCGGTAATCGGCCCGGTCAGACGACGCACGACGTGCCCGTTTGAGTCGGATACGGTGAAGATAATCGCCGGCGCCTCTTCTTCTTCTTCAGCCGAAAGTTCAGAGCGGCTCGGCATCGCTGTGATCGGCGCCTTCTTCTCGGCTTCCTGTCGCTTTTCCTTCTTTGTCTTCAGCGCGTCCTTCAAATAGTAAGTGAACGTCGCGCCGAACGGCGGGTTTTCAGCTGTGTAGTAAGACTCGCCCTGAAAACTCTTGCCGCGGCCGCCGATGGGTTGCGCCTGGATGTACATCAACGCGTCCTTGACCGGAAACAGCACGGCCTCCTGCTTGAGCGTCTCGGGTTTGATCGAGCGCAGCGCGGTGTAGTTATCCAGGATGTAAATCCCGCGCCCGAAAGTTCCGACGACGAGATCATTCTCGCGTCTTTGAATCGTCAGATCGCGCACCTGAATCGTCGGCAGTCCGCCTCTGAGTTGAATCCATTTCTGCCCGCCGTCAATCGTGAAGAAGAGACCAAACTCAGTGCCGGCGAAAAGCAGATTCGGATTGACCTGATCTTCGGCGATTGCCCAGACGGGATGATTTGCGGGCAGATTATCCTTGATCGACGTCCAGGTTCGGCCGGCGTCCGTGGTCCTAAAGAGATAAGGCTTGAAGTCCGCGTTCTGCCGGTTCTCGAACGCCGCATAAGCGGTGTTCGCATCCATGCTCGACGCGACGATGCGGCTGACATCGGCGAGTTCAGGGACGTCCGGGAGCTTTTCAACTCTGCGCCAGCTCTTGCCGCCGTCTTCGGTGATCTGAATCAGACCGTCATCGGTGCCGACATAAATCAGCCCTTCTTTCTTTGGCGATTCGGCGAGCGCGGAAGCGTTGCCAAAGAAAGCCG
>DATGVD010000073.1:0-4758 GCA_035300785.1 Pyrinomonadaceae bacterium
GAGGACTATCACAAGCCTTCAGACACCGCCGACAAGATCAACTACGAAGGCGAAGCGCGCGTGGTTTCGTTCGTCGAGCGGATTGTTCGCGACATTGACAAGAGCGACAAACGGCCGACGTACACGGTCGCGAAGAGCGACTCGCAGGGCCGTTCCATGGGCTTTCGCGTCTATCTCGGCACGATTCCGAATTACGCGGATACGAATGACGGATTGAAGCTCGACGGCGTGCGCGATGATTCACCGGCGGCGAAAGCCGGTCTGAAGGCCGGCGACAAGATTGTGAAGCTGGCCGGACGCGAAGTGAAGAACGTTTACGATTACACCTACGTGCTGGGCGAGATGAAAGCCGGACAGGAATACGAAGTCGAAGTCGTGCGCGGGAGCGAGCGGCTGACTTTGAAGATTACGCCGGCGGTTAGAAAGTAAAAAAGCAAAGGTAAAAAGGCAAAAGCGGCCGGCTTGCGTTGAAGGATTGAGCTCACAAGACCAAATCCGGCCGAAACTAGAAAGGCAAAGTTGAAATGGAACGCGAGAGCGCCCACTTCACCTTTGCCTTTTTACTTTTTCCTTTTGCCTTGAGCGCTACCAGCGCGGTTCGCGGTCGTTGCGCGAGGGACGGCGATCACGGTCCTTGTCGCGACCCCGGCCACCGCCGCCACCTCCGTAGCCACCGCCGCCGCCATAGCCGCCACCGCGACCACCTCCACCGCCATAACCGCCGCCGGGTCGATCAGTGCGCGGCCGCGCTTCATTCACGGTCAGGTTGCGTCCGGCGAACTCTTTGCCGTTAAGTTGTTCGATCGCCGCGGCTGCTTCTTCCGGCGTGGCCATTTCGACAAAGCCAAAGCCGCGCGAGCGACCCGTCATCCGATCTTCCACGACTGAAGCCGATTCAACCGTACCCGCCTGCGCGAAATGAGCGCGCAGATCTTCGCTGCTGGTTTGGAACGAGAGGTTTCCTACGTAAAGTTTTGTCGCCATTTCTCTTTCTAATCCTCTGATGCTATGGAAGCTCGGGCTGGTTTCCCGAAGCGCAGGTTCAAGGCTGTGTGGCCTCTCTGCGGTGGAACGCGACGCACCCGGTGCTCAGGCTTTCGGCGAGAGCGGCTCCAGACAAATTGAAAACTAACCTCACTCTCTCCTCAGCCGAACGTCGTCGCTTTGCGGCACGGACCGGCGCCACCATCAATGGAGCGCGAGAGCAGGACCCCTAAGGGGCCGAAGTATGACCAAAATCGCCAGCCAGCGCAAGAGGGTTTGTTTGCGTTCGGGCCGAAAACCCGACAAAAGCCGAGGAAAGTTCGCGATTTATCAGAAACGGCGGCGGCGGCGCTCTCGCTGCCGCATGACGGAGGCGAACAGGTGATTCACATCGAGCACGAGTATCTCTTCGCCACCGTATCGAACCCGGCCGAGCAGCAGACCCGTGGCGTCCGCACCGCTTTCGGTGTGCCGGTCGATGTCCGCTTCCTCGATCGTAATCTTGTCACGATAGCTTTGCGCGGCCAGCGCGAGTTGTTCGTCGCCGTGCAAGGCAATCACACACGGCAAAGTGCGGGGCCAGCGTAGAGCCTGTCCAGTCAGGAGCACGGTCGGATCGAGGACGGTCAGCATTCGGCCGCGCGCGCAGATAACCCCGAGGATGGCCTGGGGCGCCTGCGGCAAAACCGCCGGCACCTTGGCTTCCGTAGTTCCATCGACCTGATCGACCGGGACGGCGAAAATTCGCGAGCCGGCCTCGAACACAAACAGATCCAGGAGTTCGGGATCGACGGGATTCCGGCCAGCGCCTGTTGCGTCTGCGAGGATTTCAGATTGAGAGTCAGCGTTACGCATTTAGCTCGGCGGCGGTGCGACGATCAGAACACGGTTTCCGGCTGACGGTCAATCTTTTCCGAAGGACACACCCGCGGCCCGGTTCTCGCTCGCGCGAGCGCGTGTGGTAAATTGCAGTGAGCCAGGGACCCTTGCGTCGGTGAAAGGAACAGCCTGATGGATGACTTCGATCTTTATCGCGCTGAAATGAACGAGAAGCTGGTCGGCTGTGGCCACCTGGGCATCAAACGATTCTTTGCGCTCGACACGCAGGCTTATGAAGACGGCGCGCTCGATAAGAAAACGAAGGAGTTGATGGGTCTCACGGCCTCGATTGTCTTGCGCTGCGACGATTGCGTTACTTATCACGTCAAGCAGTGCGCGAATTGCGGCGTCACCCGCGAACAATTCATGGACGCCTTCAACGTCGCGCTGGTGGTGGGCGGCTCGATCACGATCCCGCATTTGCGAAGGGCGGTTGAGAGACTTGATCAGATTCTGTCGAGTTGAGATGTGTGAATGAGACTTAACCACAGAGGTCACAGAGGAAGTCCGGGGAACACGGTGAAACACCTTGTAGCTCTTTTTGTTTCTCTGGGTTCTCTGTGGTTAATTTTTTTTCTGTTTGCTGCGTCCATCGGCCAGCGCACTAAGGCTTCGGCTTTGCATTCACAGGAAGGTTTGGAAATGCCCGTACAGGAACGTGCGCGAGTTCGCGCTCCGGAATTAAGCGGCGGTCGCGGTTGGCTGAATACCGACAAGCCGCTCTCGCTCTCTGCATTGAAAGGCAAGGTGGTGCTGCTCGATTTCTGGACCTACGGCTGCATCAACTGCATGCACATCATTCCGGATTTGAAAAAGCTGGAAAAGAAATATCCGAATGAGCTGGTGGTGATCGGAGTGCACTCCGCCAAGTTCGAAAACGAGAAGGACACCGAGAATATTCGCCGCATCGTTCTGCGTTACGAGATCGAGCATCCGATCGTCAACGATGCGGACTTTGCGATCTGGAAGGCGTACGACGTGGATTCATGGCCCACTCGCTATTTGATCGACCCCGCCGGCTACATTATTGGTCGCCTAAAAGGCGAAGGTGGTTACCCCGCGCTCGATAAGGCTATCGCTGACACGATCGCGGAGTTTCGCAAGCGCGGCGAGCTGAACGAAGCTCCGCTGAAACTC
The DNA here is from genome assembly GCA_035300785.1 of Pyrinomonadaceae bacterium. GTDB lineage: Bacteria > Acidobacteriota > Blastocatellia > Pyrinomonadales > Pyrinomonadaceae > UBA11740. The sequence continues at coordinate 3,001 of DATGVD010000073.1, forward strand.
GTGCTCGAGCGGGCGAAGGTTGGCGATCTGCCGCTGGCTTTCCCGGGGAAAATCCTGGCTGACGCTAAGAGCGATCGTCTGTTCATCGCCGATTCGGATCACAATCGCTTAGTCATCGCGAAACTCGACGGGACGTTGATTGAAACCATCGGCACCGGCGCGCACGGCGCCGACGATGGCCTGTTCGATCGCGCCACGTTTTTTCGGCCACAGGGCATGGTGCTGGATGGCGACACGCTGTACGTCGCCGATACTGAGAATCATCTGATTCGCCAGATCGATCTGAAGGCGAAAACCGTGAAGACGATCGCCGGCACCGGTCAGCAATCTCACGAGTACGGCGAATCCGGTGCGGCGCGCAGCGTTGCTTTGAACTCGCCGTGGGATTTGCAGCTGGTGGGCCGCACGCTTTACATCGCGATGGCCGGACCACATCAGATTTGGCAACTTGAACTCGACAAGCAACAGGTTTCCACGTTTGCCGGCTCGGGCCGCGAAGCCCGATTGGATGGCGCGCTTGACAACGCGGCGTTTGCGCAGCCATCGGCGCTGGCCGCCGACGGACAGACTCTTTACGTCTCAGACGCGGAAGCAAATATCATTCGGGCGATCGATCTTCGGCCGAATGGCCGTGTGCGCACGCTGGTCGGCGGCAACCTGTTTGATTTTGGCGACGAAGACGGCACCGGCAATGATGTTCGCCTGCAGCATCCGCTGGGTCTGGCGCGATGGAACGACACTTTGCTGATCGCCGACACGTACAATCACCGAATCAAACTGCTCGATCCCGGGGCTCGATCAGTAAAGCACTTTGTCGGCTCGGGAAAACCCGGCCAGGCTGACGGCGCAAAGTCTTCATTCTACGAACCCGGCGGTTTGAGCGTAGCCGGCGACAGACTCTACGTCGCGGACACGAACAATCATGCGATTCGCGTCGTTGATTTGAAAACGAAAGAAACAAAGACGCTGCCAATCAAAGGCCTGCAACCGCCGGCTGCGAATCAGGCGACCGCGGGGAACGCTGACGTGGCGCCGAACGCCGAAGAGATCAAGGTAGCGCCGCAGAAGTTGCGAACAGGCGACGCAGTGCTCTTGATCAATGTCCAACTGCCCGCCGGTTATCATCTGAACCCGGACGCGCCGCAGCGCTACAAAGTTTCAGTTGACCAGGGCGGCGCGGCGCTCTCGATTGATCCCAGGAACTCGACCCGCAGCACGAAAGGTTTGCCGCTTCCCATCCGGGTTCCTTTTGGCGTGGGCAGCCCCGGCGCGGCCGAGCTGCGCGCGTCGTTCACGTTCGTCTATTGCCGCGAAGACAACACCGGCACCTGCCGCATCCGGACGCTCGTATGGCGCGCGCCCGTGGAAGTCGTTAGTGACTCTACGGCGCCCACCGAAATCAATTTGACCAGCAAAATCAGCGGTGACTGAGCGACGTGTCCCAGTTTCCTAATTTTGAGAGATCGGCTGGCGATGGAAAACGATCCACGAAGCCACACGGAGCGGCTTTGTTTCGTGCGATTTGGTGTGATTTCGTGGATCGTTCTTATCCAATCCGCACGAACACACGAAACGAAACTCAGACACTAACCGACTAAGCGCCGCCTTGCTCTGCCAGCCGACGGCTAGTAATATCTTCACTTCCCTTTGGAAAAACTAAAAACTCAAGGAGTCACATCGTGACTGACAAACCATTTCTGACCGACATTAAAACTTTGCGCGAACGGGCGCGAAAGCATATTGAGAACGGCGCGGTGA
>DATGVD010000074.1:0-7307 GCA_035300785.1 Pyrinomonadaceae bacterium
ACGGATGTGATGGAGCGCAATCAATCAACGAAATCGACCTCAACCTTGTGCGGAATGATGCCGCGCTTGTGACCTTCGGTAAGTAGACGACGCACGGCTTCGCGGCCCCGTTCGCTGTAATCGAGCGTCAGGTCGTTTACCCACATCGCGACAAAGCGATCCGCGAGCGCCGGGTCCATGTCGCGCGCGAACTGCATCGCGTACTGCAAGGCGTCTTCGCGATTGTCGAGCGAGTAACGAATGCTTTGCTTCAGCAAATCTGAGACTTCGCTGATCGTCTCTTTGCCCAGGTCGCGCCGGATCGCGTTGCCGCCCATCGGCAAAGGCAAGCCGCCCGTGTGTTCGTGCCACCACTCGCCAAGATCGAGCACCTTCTTCAAACCGAGGTTGTGATAAAAGAGCTGGCCTTCATGAATCAGCAAGCCAGCGTCACAGCGGCCTTCAGTGACTGCGTCGATGATCTGATCGAAGGGGACAACTTCGTATTTGAAATCCGGGCTGTAGAGGCGCAGCGTCAGAAACGCACTGGTCAAAGTGCCCGGCACGGCGATCTTCGCTTTTGATAGGTCCGCCGGATCCAGTTCTTCGTTCGCCACGACGACCGGCCCGTAGTTGTCGCCAATCGAAGCACCGTGCGGCAGCAACGCGTACTTGTCCGCGACGTAGGCGTAAGCATGAAAGCTGATCGCGGTGACGTCGTATGTGCCTTTGCGCGCTGCTTCGTTCAGCGTTTGGATGTCCTGGAGCGTATGTTCGAATTCAATGTCGCCGGTTTCGATCTTGTTCGTCGCCAGAGCGTAGAACATAAACGCGTCGTCGGAATCCGGCGAGTGGGCGATACTTATTTGTTTGGTTGCAGTTTGTGTCATTTGAATCTGGCGCACCGGTGAACCAGCCGCGCTTTTCTTATTCAGGCAGATACAGCTTCTGTGTCTCTCTTCAGTCGATTGTAAAGCGTGTCGCGCTCGACCGCTTCAAAGCCGGCATCTTCGATCAATTCGACAAGTTCTGATTTGGTCATCTTCACTTCGTTATTGGTTTCAATCGAATAACTCTCCGTCAACTCACCGCCTTCGGTAATGGTGCCGTCCACGTCGTTCGCGCCGAAATGCAGGGCAACTTGCGCGAGGCGTTTGCCGAGCATGACCCAGTACGCTTTGATGTGCGCAAAGTTGTCGAGCATCAGGCGCGACACCGCCATCGTCTTCAACGAATCTACGCCGGATGGTCCCGGCAAATGCGCGAGCTGCGTGTCGGGCGGATAAAACGCGAGCGGAATAAAGCATTGAAAACCGTTGGACTTGTCCTGCTGTTCGCGCAAACGAATCATGTGATCGACGCGGTCTTCGATCGATTCAATGTGGCCGTAAAGCATCGTCGCGTTTGTTTTCAAGCCCGCCGCGTGCACTTTGCCGGCAAGCTCCAGCCAGCGCGCAGCGTCGCACTTGTGCGCGCAAATCATCGAGCGCGTCGGCTCGCGAAAAATCTCAGCGCCGCCGCCCGGACAGGAATCCAAGCCAGCGGCGATCAACTGTCGAATCATGTCTTCGTCCGGCATCTTGTAGAAATGAGCGAAATGATCCAGCTCGACCATCGTGAACGCCTTCAGGTGGAGCTGTGGATATTCCTTCTTCAAAGATGAAAGCAGGTCAGTGAAGTAGCTGAACGGCAGTTTCGTGTTCAGTCCGCCGGTAATATGCAGTTCGGTCGCGCCTTCCGAGACGGCCTGGCCCGCGATGCGCAGGGAATCATCGATGTTATGCGTGTAAGCGTCCGGCTGGCGCGGGGTGCGGTAGAACCCGCAAAACTTGCAGTCAACGTAGCAGACGTTCGTCGGATTGAAATGCCGGTTGACGTTGAAATAAGTCGTGCGGCCATGTTTCTGGCGACGGACGGTGTCGGCGAGTTTGCCCAGGGCGTTGAGATCGTTGGTCGCGAAGAGGGCTATGCCGTCTTCAAGAGACAAGCGCAAACCGCTTTCTACTTTGGCGCTGATTTCGTTCAGTTTTTGGTCGTGTGAAAAGCTCATGTTTAGTTCGAGTCTATCTATGTTGAAAAAGCACCGCGCTGCCGAAACTTAGAAACAGGATCACGCTCACAAAAGCATTAGTCGTAAAAAACGCTGCGTTTAGTTTGCTCAAATCGTTCGCGCGCACCAGCGTGTGCTGGTAAATCAGCAAGGCGCCCGTAGCGATTACGCCGATGATAGCCAGCAAACCCAGGTTCGTTACGAAGTATAGCAAAACCAGCGCGGCGAATGCTCCCGCGTGCAACCCGCGCGAAAACCAAAGCGCGCGCGCGATGCCAAAACGTGCCGGAATTGAGTACAAACCTTCGCGCCGATCGAAATCGTAGTCCTGGCAAGCGTAAAGCACGTCAAAGCCTGCGGTCCAAAGCAGCACGACCAGCGAGAGTAGCAACGGTGCGGGACTGTCGATCGTGCCGCGCACGGCAATCCAAGCGCCGGTGGGCGCGATCGCCAGGCACCAGCCAAGCACGATGTGCGACAGCGTCGTCCAACGCTTCGTGTACGAGTAGAGCATGACGCTGGCCAAAGCGAGCGGTGAAAGGATCAGTGTCAGGCGGTTGAGCATAGCGGCAGCGAACAAAAACATACCCGCGCCGGCAATCGTGAATATCAACACAAAAACGACTGAGAGTTTCCCTGCGGGAATCGCGCGCGCCTTCGTGCGCGGATTGCGCGCGTCATAGTCTTTGTCGGCGATGCGATTGAAAGCCATCGCCGTCGAGCGCGCGCCCACCATTGCGACTGCGATCCACAGAAGCTGCGAAAAGCTCGGCAGGCCGCGTGCGGCCAACACCGCGCCCAGCAAAGCAAACGGCAACGCAAAAAGCGTGTGCTCGATCTTGATCATTTCGAGCGTCGTGCGGATGTTGCTAACTATTCCTGCGGACATCTTGGGTGAAAATGTTAAGTGAAAGTTGCTTTGCGCCGGTAAGTCGATCTTACGTTTGCCCAGCGGCATTCGCAAGCGGCGGTTGCGCGACGAATGAATTGGAATTTAGCCGCCGCCAAAGCGCAATGCTAGAATCAGGGCGAACGCCATGACCAACGGCCGAAAAACAGGAAAAACGCGTCGAGTCCGGGCAAGTTCGCCGCGAACTCGGCGCGGCGTCAGGATCACGGTCTTTGCGCGGTCGCTTGTGAAAGAGTGGCGACGGCTGGGGTTGCCGGCGGCGAACGCTCGCGTCGTAGTTGCCGTTTCGGGTGGCGCCGATTCGGTAGCGCTGTTGGGCGCGCTCAATGAGCTGAGCCAATCGAAGAAGCTGAAGGTCAAACTGTTTGTCGCGCACCTGGATCACGGGCTGCGAAAAGATTCGCGGGCGGACGCGCGTTGGGTAAAGGCCTTAGCGAAGCGGCTTGGCCATGAGAGTCTGGCCCGGCGAGTTGACGTGACAGCATTGGCGTCCGGCAGTGGCGCCAATCTGGAACAGGCTGCGCGGCAGGCGCGTTACAAATTTCTGGCGAAGGTCGCGAAAGAAAAGCGAGCGGTCGTCGTTCTAACGGCGCATACGATGGATGATCAAGCGGAGACAGTTGTGTTGAATCTCTTGCGCGGCAGCGGGATGGACGGCCTCAGCGGAATTGAGCCCGCGCGGCGATTGGGCGAGGGAAGTGAAATTATTCTGGCGCGCCCGCTGTTGAGCTGGGCCCGGCGCCAAGACACCGAAAGCTATTGCCGCTTGCGGGCGGTTGAGTTTCTCACTGATGAGATGAACACGGACGAAAAGTTCACGCGTGTGCGCGTCCGCCGGCAACTGTTGCCGCAGATGGAGAGTTTCAATCCCAGGATCGTCGAAGGGTTGGCACGAACTGCGGAGTTGCTGCGCGAAGACTTTACGGCCCTGGATCAAGCCGCTGGTCGTTTGCTTGCACTGGCCAGGGAAGACGAAGGCTCGCGTTTGCGAATCGACTTGCTGGCGCTCGCCCCAACGGCTTTGCGGCGGCGCGCTTTGCGTCAATGGATCGACGAGGGTCGCGGAGACCTGAAGCGGATTGAGCGCGTGCACGTTTTGGCGGTTGAGAGCCTGCTGTTCGGGGATCGAGGCGGACGGGTGATCGAATTACCGGGCGGCCCTAAAGTCCTGCGCCGGCAGAAGTGGTTGCAATTTGTGGTGACCGAATCCTAGAACCTGATCGGAAACGGATGCGTAATACCATCGCGGCGATCACGGCGGGCACCTGAAGGGGCAAGTCACAGCATCTTAGGGACGCCTTTTTTAGGGGCAAAGATTGGGTGTTGGGAACGCCAATCGGTTTGGGATTTTTTGAAGCGACAATTACTGCCGATTTGAGGTATGATCGGCGACGGAGGAAGTAAAGACTTTGAGTTCGACGGCCAGACAAATCGTTTTTTGGGCACTAATCATCCTGGGTGCGCTCTTGATCTACAAGCTGGTTAATCCCGGCAGCAAGAACACGCAACCACTCGATCTTACTCAACTCGAAGACAAGATAAACAAAGGCGAGTTGAAGCAGTTGACGGTCAGGGCGACTGAGACCGTCGCTGTCGATCGCGTGAGCGGCGTTGAGTATCACATCCAATTATCGAACGAACACACAAAGGCAGAGATTCTCAGCGAAGCGCGCGGCAGCGTTAACGGGAAGCCGCGCGTCGATAAGGTTGAAGATGAGCCGAGTTCCAGCTATTGGCTGCCCGCGCTCTATTACCTTCTGCCGTTCGCGCTGCTGCTTGGGTTTTGGATCTTTATGTTGCGGCAGATGCAATCCGGCGGCAATAAAGCTCTCTCGTTTGGGAAATCGCGCGCGAAGCTCCTCAGTAATCAGCAGAAGCGCGTGACTTTCAAAGACGTCGCGGGCGTCGAAGAGGCCAAGGAAGAACTACAGGAGATCATCGAGTTCCTGAAAGAGCCACAAAAGTTTCAAAAGCTCGGCGGCCGCATTCCCAAAGGCGTCCTGATGATGGGCCCGCCGGGAACCGGCAAGACTTTGCTGGCCCGCGCGATTGCCGGCGAGGCCAACGTGCCGTTCTTTTCGATTTCAGGTTCGGATTTTGTCGAGATGTTCGTCGGCGTTGGCGCTTCACGCGTACGCGATCTGTTCGAGCAAGGCAAGAAGAATGCGCCCTGCATCATCTTCATTGACGAGATTGACGCTGTTGGTCGCCATCGCGGCGCGGGCCTCGGCGGCGGACATGACGAGCGCGAGCAGACCCTGAATCAGTTGCTGGTAGAGATGGACGGGTTTGAATCGAACGACGGCGTGATCTTGATCGCTTCGACGAATCGGCCTGACGTTTTGGATCCGGCCCTGCTTCGACCCGGGCGATTTGATCGGCGCGTCGTCGTATCCAGACCTGACGTGCGCGGCCGCGAAGGCATTTTGAAAGTTCACACGCGCAAGATTCCGCTCGGTGAAGATGTCGACATCAGCATCATCGCGCGCGGCACGCCGGGATTTACCGGCGCCGATCTCGCTAACCTGGTGAACGAAGCCGCGCTCAACGCGGCGCGCTACAACAAAAAAGTTGTGGCCATGCATGATTTCGAGTTGGCCAAGGACAAAGTGCTGATGGGCGCTGAGCGCAAGAGCATGGTCATCTCGAACGAAGAGAAACGCGTTACGGCCTATCACGAAGCGGGCCACACGCTGGTCGGATTGAAGGTGCCGAACGCCGATCCGGTTCATAAGGTGACGATCATTCCGCGCGGCATGGCGCTCGGCGTAACTCAGCAACTGCCGGAAGGCGACCGCCACAACTATACGAAGGACTATTTGCTTGGGCAGATTTCGATCCTGATGGGCGGCCGCATCGCGGAAGAGACTTTCCTCGGCGGCATCACCACCGGCGCGTCGAACGACATCGAGAAGGCGACGGAGCTGGCGCGCGCGATGGTTTGCGAGTACGGCATGTCCGAGCTGGGCCCGCTGACGTTTGGCAAGAAGGAAGAACAAATCTTCCTGGGCCGCGAGATTGCTCAGCATCGAGATTACTCGGAAGAGACTTCGATTCGCATCGACTCAGAAGTGCGCAAGATTGTCACCGAACAGTACGAGCGCGCGACGAAGATCATTCAGGAGAATCGCGATACGCTGGTGCGTCTGGCGGATGCATTGCTCGAGCATGAGTCGCTCGACGGCGTGCAGATTCGTCGCATTGTTGCCGGGCTACCGCTTGAAGACGCTGAATCACCAGCAGCGGTGAGCGAAGACGAGCCGCAATTGAAAGAACCAGTCCAGCGCCCGCTGAAGCCAATCCTGCCGCCGATCACGGGCAGCACGCCGGCGACGGCATAAGATCTTGTCAGTACCACCTGCGTTAGCGGGTGGGTCAAACACTCGACACGAAAGGCGAGAGTCACGGCTCTCGCCTTTTTCTTTTGGTAAGCGAAAACGCGCCTGAGGCTGAGTCCGACGTTCCTACTGAATCGGAATTGCCAGTTCAGCCAGTAAGCTTTGAAGATCCGGGCGATCAGACTTCGGAAAGACTACTCGACCTCCGGTTTCCTTCGTGATCAACTTAAGAAGATCGACCGCCTTTGAGCGGCTTTTATCCAATTGCTGAACCAGACCGATCGCAAAAACCGAAGTCTTGTGCTCATTTAACTTCTGAATGAGTTCCTTCTGATTTATCCTGCTGCTTCTCTCTTCACCGTCTGTAATCAGGATGATTACCTTGTTCGTATCCGGCGACTCCTGAGCCAAACTATCACCAATAAACTCAATCGCATCCAGCAGGGTCGTCTGGCCGCCTTGTACGTAAAGGTTGTTAATAGTTCGATTCAATAATTGTTCGTCCTGGGTCGCTTCGTTTCTGGGAGTGGGTATGGCTTTCGATCCTGGCCCTAAGCCCTCAGATGCGAAATCGAATAACGAAACAGGTCCATGGTCATGGACTTGATGGACTACTCCCTTACCAATTTCTTCGACCATCTGGAGCTGCGATCTCATCGAGCCGGTGTCGTCGAGTAGGATCCCATACGCGATCCTCTTTTTCTCCTGGGCGCTGCTGAGAGCAGAGAGTGATAGAAGCCCCAGGAAGGTCGGGAGGGTCCGAGAAAGTTTCGATACGATATTCATTGCTTCGGCGTAAGTCTGGAGTATCATACGCCGCGAAAGTTGAATCTTCCAGGTGCTTGGATCGTTGCCCAAGGGGTTTTAATCACTGGAACAAATCATGGTTGAAACCGCAGACGTCGTCATTATCGGGAGCGGCATTGTCGGATCGAGTGTCGCCTATCATCTGGCGCAAGCCGGATGTACCAACGTGCTGGTCGTCGAGCGCGAGGCGCACCAGGGCAAGGGCTCGACCGGGAAAAGCATG
>DATGVD010000075.1:0-7214 GCA_035300785.1 Pyrinomonadaceae bacterium
GCTGGTTGGCTCGCATGTCATAGACTGCAATGAAGCTGTGATCACCGCGAGACGACACAAAAGCTAATTGAAACCCATCGGGCGACCACTGCGGCGCACCTACACTGCCGCGGATCTCAAACAGCTTTCGCTCTCTGCCGCCGCTCGCAGGCGAGATCCAGAAATGACCGTCACGGATCCAGATCACCTGATCGCCGGCCGGAGTAAAGATTGGCCCGCTGCCCTCGCCCATTTTCGTTGCGCGTCCCGTGCGCAACTCAGCGACCCAAACTTCCTGTCTGGCGCCCGCGGTATCGCTCGCGGGATTGGGCACTTCGCCTGCCTGATTCTTGTCGCCGCCGCGCACGTAAGCGATCGCGTTTCCATTTGGAGAGAACGTCGGGTCGCTCAACTCCTGCCCGTAGTCCTTGTCGTAATGCGTCAACTGCCGAGCCGTGAAGGCGGGCGCTTCCGCGATCCAGATATTGCGTTTGCCTTCGGCGTCAAAGGCCCAGGCGACCTTGTCGCCGCGTTTGGAAACAGTAAGATCTGAAGGAAACGGCGAACTCATCACCTGCTCGAGGGTGAAGCTCTGCGCGTCGATGCGTCCCGTGACGACGACCAGCAGCGCGACCGCGAGCGGCAAGAGCAACAAGGGGCGGTAAGATTTCATCGTGGTCTCCTGTCCGGCGGCGAATCATGATCCTTCTCGAGTTTCTGAAGCGGAAGATTCTAACACCGGCAACACGGTCATGTTAACACTGGTGCGCGGTCAGACTCTTTTTTTGCTAACATGCGAGCGATAGCAAAGAAAGAGAGCCGCATGACTCATAGCCATGATCATGGTGCCACACCAACCGGACAGCGGTTGGCCCTGTCGATCCTCATTACGCTCACTTTTGTTCTGGTCGAGGCGATCACTGGCTACCTCTCTCACTCGTTGGCCCTTATGTCCGACGCCGGGCACAACTTTGCCGACGCTCTCGCACTTATCTTTGCGTGGTATGGCGTTTGGATTGCGCTAAAACCCTCAACCGCAAAACGCACATTCGGCTATCACCGCGTTGGTACGCTCGCGGCTTTGGTTAATTCTGTTTCATTGGTGGTTATCGCTCTGCTTGTTTTTTGGGAAGCCATGGATCGGCTGCGTCACCCAGAGCCAGTGCACAGCACGCCAATGATTATCGTCGCCCTGATAGCCATTCTCATGAATACCGTGATCAGTCTGTGGTTAAGAAGCGGAGCAAAGAAAGATCTCAACGTGCGTAGTGCCTATGTGCATATGCTCGGCGATGTCATCGCGGCGGCAGGCGTCGTCGTGGCCGGCTTAGTCGTTGCTTTTACCGGAGCGTCAATCGCTGACCCGCTGGTTTCTATCCTGATCGGACTTCTGATTCTGTGGAGTTCGTGGGGGATTCTTAAAGAATCGGTCAACGTGCTATTAGAAGCGATTCCCGCCGGGATGAACATGGCTGAAGTTGAGCAGACAATAGCGAACGTACATGGGGTGCTGGCAGTACATGATCTGCATGTCTGGACGGTCGGCTCCGGCATGGTTTGTTGTAGCTGCCACGTCATGGTCAACGAGCAAAGCGTGCGGAGCGGAGAGAACGTCCTGCGCGCGGTTACGGAAGCACTAGCACACAATTTCGGTATCGCCCATACAACTATCCAGGTGGAAGTGGAAGGTTGCGAGCCAAACGATATGTACTGCGTGAAAAGAGTCGCAGAGCATCATCGACACTAGGTGCAGGTGGTCAAAGCCTTAACTTTTGTCTGGTTTGAAAATGCAACCTGAAGGTTGAACTCTAAACGCAATGCCGGCAATCGACCTCGGTTACGGGCTGGACGCGGTCAAGTTTGATTACGACAGCGCGCGTTTTGATGTGCTGGCGCCGGACGCAAGCGAAGCCCATCCATTTACCGATGCTGAAATCGGCGCGGCACTCGACGCTCCCATCGATTCACGGCCTTTCGAAGACCTGGTTCAGCCGGGCGACAGCGTGCTGATTGTCGCTTCAGACGCGACGCGCGCGACGGGCAGTCCGCTGATCATCAACCTGCTGGTTCGGCGCTTAATTCAGAACGGGATTGCACCGGGCGACATCGCGATTATCTTTGCGACCGGGATCCACCGGCCGGTGCGTTCAGCAGAAAAGCTCGAGCTGCTTTCACCCTTTATCGCTCAGCGCATTCGCACGATCGACCACGACGCTTATGACGCTTCGCAGTTGATTCAGATCGGTGTCAATGCGAATGGCGCAGCAGTTAAAGTTAATCGCGCACTGAAGGAGTTTTCGAAGGTGATCCTGACGGGCGCGGTGAGCTTTCACTATTTCGCGGGCTTTACCGGCGGACGCAAAGCGATCTGTCCGGGTTTGGCTTCGGCTGAAACGATCAAAGCGACGCACATGCTGGCGCTGGATTTCGAACGCGGCGGCCGACGCGCCGGCGTGGGAGCAGGATTGCTTAGCGGGAACGCAGTTAACGAAGAATGCGAACGCGTCGCGGAAATGGTCGGTCCGGCGTTTATCGTTAACGCGATCGTCGACGATCGCGGCCGCGTCGAACGGGTCTTTGCCGGCGATTGGCGCGCTGCGCACGCGCGCGCCTGCGAAGTCTTTGCGTCGTCGCATACGCAGCGAATCCCGGCAAAGCGGGAACTGGTGATTGTCAGTTGCGGCGGCTCGCCTTACGACATCAACATGATTCAGGCCCATAAAGCGCTCGACATGGCGGCGGCGGCCTGCGTCGACGACGGCCTAATTGTTTTGTTAGCGGAATGCGGTGACGGTTTAGGCCGGCCGGATTTTCTGAAATGGTTTGAGTCCGCAGACTCGCGCGCGCTCGAAGCGCGACTGCGCGAAGCGTATGAAGTCAATGGACAAACGGCGTGGGCTCTGCTGACCAAGACCGAGCGCTTTCGTGTTCGCCTCATCACGAAACTTTCTGATGATCACGTACGCCAGATGAGGATGATTCCGGCACGCTCGCTTGAGGAAGCGTTGGCTGACGTTACGGCAAACAGCAAAGGTTACATCATGCCGCGTGGCGCGGCACTCTTGCCTCTCGCGTGATCGTCACGGCGCGTTGCGCAGAACGATCTTCCGATTCCGCGTTCCCAGCTTCAGCACGATTGGATTGTTTATTTGAATCGGATGCTGTTCGCCGTCGATGCTGATGATGAAGTTGACCGGCGCAGGCTTTTCAACCACGGCCGGCTCCACCGGTGTCGGCGCTGCTTCAATCGGTTTCGCGGTGTCGGTCAGGCGGGTCAGCAGATTGGTCGCGACGATCCTCCACGTTGCGGGCGAGCAGCGCAGGCGCAGGCCGGGCGTGTCGGTTTCGGCAGATTCGTTCGGCGCCAGCGCGTCTACTTTGAACAATCCTTCGCCACAACGCACGGCGGCTGCGTCGTAGAAGGTGGCAAAGCCGCTAACGTAAGTGTACGAATTAGCGGTCGGGTTCTTTATGACCAGCCGCACGTTGGTCACGGGCGAATCCTGTGAACCGTTCAGGACGGTGGTCAACAATCGCGCTTCAATTCCCGGCGCGCCCTTGGCGTCAAAGGCGATTGCGGCGTCGTTGAGCGACGCGCGTTGTTCGGGCTGTTGCGCGGCAACTGCGATCGCGGATAACGCCATCAAGATCACTCCGGTTAGTAATGTCGATAGTTTGAGCATAGATCTCCTTCTAATGAATCATTCGATTCGATCCACCCGCTATCGACCACCCCCAAGTGGAGATGCTCCGCCGGGGACCCCGGTGCAGGTGGTACTGACGTGTTTAAGACCGCGGCCGCAAACGCACTACGTCCGTAGGAACTGTCGGGCGGTAGGCGCAGACGCAATTACGTCCGTTGCGCTTCGCTCGATAGAGCGCCGAGTCGGCCAACTCCACTAGTTGAATCGGGTCACGCGCATCGTCAGGATAGGCGGCGACGCCGACGCTGATCGTGATGCGATGAGTTCGCGGCGTCTCGCTGCTGCCGCGCCGCACCGCCGGGAACTCGTGCTTTTCGATGGCCGCGCGCACGCGTTCAGCGGCGATCATTCCCTGGGCGTAATCGGCATCCAGCAAAAATGCCGCGAACTCTTCGCCGCCAAAACGCGCGCCCACGTCGCCGGCGCGAAGCGTTTTCTTGATGACTGCGCCGACCTCTTCCAGGGTTTCGCTCCCAACCAGATGACCATAGGTGTCGTTCACTTCCTTGAAATAATCGAGGTCCGACATCAAAACGCAGAAAGGCATCGACTCGGCCTCGGCGCGCGCGGCTTCCCGGCGCAGCTCGGAAAAAAAAGATTTGCTGGTGAGCAAGCCGGTGAGATCGTCGTGGACCAGCAAGCGGTGAATCTGCTGCTGAAACTCGCGGTCGATCTCGTCGAGCATTTCAAAGCGGATCAGTTGATCGCCGATTTCAAACTTGTCGCCATCATGCAGGAAGGCATCGTCGATGGGGGTGCCGTTGAGAATCGTGCCGTTGGTCGAATCGAGATCGGTCAAACGATAACGCGTCTGGTCCTTCTGCTCGCCTGGCTCAGTCGTAATGCGCGCGTGCAAGCGCGAAGCGCGCGAGTCGCTTACCCGCACGTCGGCTTCCAGCGCGCGACCCAAAGTTACTTCCCTGCGATCCAGCGGGATGGGCACGGCCAGCAGTTCGCCGCGCAGGAAGACCAGCGCCGGCCGGCGTTCGCGCTCTTGCCGATCCTTGCCGGAGAAGGTATCGACTTCTTCGTCCTTTACTACTGAAATGTCTTCAGGGCTGTTCGGCATTTAGACTCGATTTGCGGCCGGGGTGGCTCGGAAAACTTCGCTGAACCTAGCTTGATCGAACGCGCGTATCTTATCGCGTGATCCATCTACCGGCAATAGTTTTTGAGTCAATCAACTGGATCAGGCACGCTGGCGGAAAGGGTCGGCTTGTCCATCGCCACGGCTTCACCCTATACTTTGTTCAAGTAAACAACAGGATGACGTGCGTTGAGTGAGTCGACTAACAAGATCTGCCTCGATCCATACCGGAAACTCTCCGTAGAGCGGGTGGCCCTGGCCAAACTGCCTACCGAGTGGGGCGACTTCATGATCGCAGGTTATCGTTCCCTTACCAGCGAAGAAGAATTTGTCGTGCTTTTCAAGGGCGAAATGAATCCGGACACGCCCACGCTGGTCCGCATACATTCACAGTGTTTGACGGGCGACGTGTTTTCCTCAACCAAATGCGATTGCGGCCTGCAACTTCACCGTACGATGGAGATGATTCAGCAGGAAGGCCGCGGAGCGATCGTCTATCAGCAGCAGGAAGGTCGAGGGATCGGGATCCTGAATAAGATTCGCGCCTATGCGCTGCAAGACGAAGGCGCGGACACGGTCGAAGCCAACGAGCGTTTGGGCCTGGCAGTCGATTCGCGCGAATACCTGCAGTGCGCGGAAGTGCTTTTTGATTTGGGGTTGTGCAAGGTGCGGGTCATTTCAAACAACCCGGGAAAGCTGCGCGCGCTGGACGAAGCGGGCCTGGAAATCATCGAACGCGTAGCGATCGAAATCCTGCCACATGAACGGTCCGCGAAGTATTTGCACACCAAGAAGGAAAAGATGGGGCACTTGTTGACGTTTCACGATGACGCCGGATGAGCCGGCTCGATCTCGCGCAACCCTGTCCGCGGGCTCCGCTAACGAAGCAGGAGATTTGGAACCTGGATCCACTGCATAGCGCTGCCGATGTGTCCGGTCTTGAGGTCGCGTACGCCAACGCGGACCTGATACAAACCAGCGGGCAACCACGCGTGAAATTCGTAGATTGCTCGGCTGAGTTGCGCCGGTGAATTCTCCGGAAGCGGAAAGATCTTCAGGCGGCCCACAAAGCTGCTTACCGGCTTTCCCTTATCGTCATAAAAAATTCCCCCGACATCCAGATCCGCCGACTGCTTTCCATCATTAAGATCAAACGACAAAGCTTCTCGACTTATATGGAGCGTGGCGGTCACGCGCGTCCCGACTCCGGGCATCTGGACGCGATTGAGTTCAAGCTCGGTGGGTATTTGTCGTTGCGAAACGGGCGCGTCGATCACCAAACGCATGTCATCTTCGCGCGCTTTGGTTGGATCCTTGTCCGGCTTTTTCTTTGTAGTCAGAATCGGCAGCGGCGCAGTCTTGAAATAAGAGCCGCGCAAACGTACCACGAGGTCCGGACGGCCGATTATACTCGCCTCGATGTGATTGAATTTGCCTCTTTTTTGTTCTTCGTTATCAGGCCGCCACGCGAGCAGGTAATAGTTAGCGGTTTCATCCAGCACTTTCTCGACCCATTTGGACATCGGGGCATTTGTGTTACGAAAAGCGCGGCCGCCGGTATCCTGGGCGAGAGCATTCAGGCCGTCCTGCGAAGCGGTAATCTCGCCGATTGTTGCGCTGAGGGTCAGGCCCTCTGTATCGATTGGCCTGGGATTCGTCACGTCGAGCGATTCGCTGATAATTCCCCGAGCGTCCAGCGTGTAGATGACCACGCCGGCACGTCCGGCGGCGTCTGTGATTCTTTTGATGCGGCCGCGGGCGCCAGTCTTCTGATCGTTTAAATAGAATCCATCGGAGATCAGAAAGACGAGTTTGCGTCCCGGCAACTGGCCTGCGGTACGCATCAGTCCTTCCAAAAGGATCAGCGTGTTGTCGGTATCCGGCGCGGCCATGGTGACCATCTCCTGAGCGCGTTCCCTTACCGCCAATCTCATCGCTTGCGGTGACATGGTACAGATGACTGAGGCGCCCGCCTTGTAGCAATACTGCTATTGTAATTCCTGAACGTAGTAAGTAATCGCCTGTTCATCACCTTCGCGGATCTTCAGCGCGACGAACTCCGACATGGATGGATTCTCCATGTCGAGTTTCGTATTCGCACGATAGTTCAGGCGGGCTACCGCAGAGTGCAGTGTGACTCGGTCGTCCGTGAACTGCTGAAGAAAGCCGATTTGGCCGCTGGATGAGGTGAGAGCCACCTGATCGTTGGCCGCCATTCCGTGATCGATGAATTCGAGCAGAGCCTTACGGGTGCGCGCCAGGCTGTCGGGAGCGAGATGGAGATCGTCCACGAAAAAAATCACCGTTCGTCCGCGAATTACCGCGAAAGAACCACTCGAAACTGCCTTCCCGTCAACCGGCTCTTTCTTTTCTTCGCGCAGACCTGCGGAAGTAACCCGCTCGAAAAAGGAAATGGGTTGCGGCTTATTGTCGATCTTCAGGAC
>DATGVD010000076.1:0-4249 GCA_035300785.1 Pyrinomonadaceae bacterium
TCAGAGTCTTCGTAGGATTATTTTGAAACATGATAATTCACTAGTAATCGGTCTTTCTCTGCGCGACCTCAGCGGTCTCTGCGTCTCTGCGGTGAAGTGACCGACCAAAGACTCACCGCGGAGACGCAGAGGGCGCCGAGAAAACGCAGAGAACTAATCCATCGAAGCCAGAACTTCCTCAGCACTCGCCGTGGCCGTGCCAAGTTTGCCGACGACAATTCCCGCCGCCTGATTCGCCAGCACGGCGGCCTCAGTCATCGACGCCCCGGCAGCGAGCGCGGCCGCGAGCGTCGCGATTACCGTGTCGCCCGCGCCAGTTACGTCGTAGACTTCGCGCGCGGCTGTCTCGACGCGCACCGGATCGCGTTCGCCTTCGAGCAGCATCATGCCCCGATCGCCGCGCGTGATCAGCACGGCATCGCATATCAGTCGAGCGCGAATCATCAGCGCCGCAGTCTGCAAATCTGCGTCCGAATCTTCTTCCAGGTTCGCCAGGCGCAAGGCCTCGTGATGATTCGGCGTCACCAGCGTCGCCGGACGATACGAATCAAAGTTTCGCATCTTCGGATCGATCAGCACCGGCATGCGACCGTAGGCGGCGGGCAAAACTTCCGCCAGGATGCGCGGCGTCACGACGCCTTTGTCGTAATCCGAAATGACCAGCGCCTGTGCGCTCGCCAACGCGGTTTTCACGACGGCAATGATCCTACTTTCGGTCTGCGCATCGACTGGGGTGCGGTGTTCGCGATCGGCGCGCACGACCATCTGATGCTGCGCAATGATACGCGTCTTGATTGTTGTTGGCCGTTGATTGTCCGCGATCAGCAAGCCATCCGTTTGCATCGCGCTCTTGTCGTTCACGGAACTTCGAATTCTTTCGCCGGCGAAGTCATCGCCGATGACGCCGATCACGCATGCCTGCGCTCCCAGCGCGAGCAGATTCGCGAGCACATTCGCGGCGCCGCCGAGATGCGTTGATTCGCGCTTAATATCCACGACCGGCACCGGCGCTTCGGGGGAAATCCGGGTGACATCGCCCCAGAGAAATTCGTCGAGCATCACATCGCCGAGCACGACGATGTGGCAGTCGCGCATTTGGCGAGTGATTTGCTCAGCGCGGTCTTTGGTTAATGAGGGCAGCATATTTAGAAGCGACGGATTTCAGGCAAAGGCGCAAAGCCCGCAAAAGATCATGACCGCAATTTGATTAGTTCACTCTCAACACTCGATCAATCGCGCCTACCACCCGCTCAACCGGCACCCGCAGAATGCATTCAGGCTTTTCAAACTCAGCGCAGAAATAACCGTGGCATGGCTGGCAAGGCATCTCTTCCCGCACGGTTTCGTTTGCCTGTGTCGTCCACGGCCGCCAATGCGCAACGTTTGACGAGCCGAAAATCACCACGCAAGCCGCTCCCGCCGCCGCCGCGATATGCGCGATGCCGCTGTCATTGCCGACAAACAAACGCGCCCACGATGCCAGCGCCGTGACTTCAGGCAGCGTCAGATCTGTCAACGCGATGACGCGTGCCGACGATTGTTTGACGAGTGATTCCGCCAACTGCTTCTCTTTCGGCGAGACGATCGCGACTGGCGTCAGGCCGCGCGCCCACAGTTCTTCCGCCACGCCCGCAAATTTTTCCGCGGCCCACTGCTTCGTCTCGAACGCCGCGGCGGGATGAATTACCGCGAACGGCGCACCTTTATCAAAATCTTCAACATCCGCGGCGCGAAGTTTAGCCGACACAGAGGAGAGCGCGTTTTCGGTCACTGCCAGCTTCGTGGCCGGGCGATCCGTTACCGGCACGCCGGTCCAACCAATCAACGCGAGCTGCTGTTCGACCGAATGCAGCTTCGGTCGTTGCCAGATGTCCAGCGACGACGGCGCCGCGTGATTGTGCAACCGCGCGTACCGATAATGTTCGAAGCCGACGCGATGCCTGGCGCCGGTTGCGCGCGTCAGCAGCGTCGCCGTAGTGCCACCGTGCAAGTTGTAAACAACGTCGTAGTGGGTCGCGCGCAACTCGCGCGCGGTGCGGGCGCGAGCAGTCGTGCTGTCGCGCGGGATCGTAATTACTCGATCGACCAGACCCGAACCGTCAAGCACGGGTGCGACCCAATCTTCCAACAGAATGTCGATCTGCGCGCCGGGCAAAAAGCGGCGCAAGGCGAATAGCGAGGGCGTAGTCAGCACGGTGTCGCCAATCGAACGCAGGCGCACGACCAGCACTCGCTGCACAGACGACCAGTCCCAACGCGCCGGCGCCAGAGGTTGCGGTTCATCGCTTTCGGGTTTATTCGCGAAAGAGAGATGACGAACGCTGGGCGACGATTCAATTATTTCCCGCAGGCTGTTCATCTTCGATTTTTGCTTCGTCGACCAGCATCACCGGAATGTCGTCGCGGATGGGAAAGACACGTTTGCACTCAGTGCACTTCAGCCCGCTGCCGTCAGGTTTTAATTCAACTTTGGCGCGGCACGCCGGGCAAACCAGAATTTCGAGCAACTGTTCGCTGATAGCCATACTCTGAAACCTCTTAAGCAACTGTCGTCGCGTTTTGCGAATGCGAGCGCAGCAAGCTTATCAGCATTGCGCGATTTGTTGTAGGTCGTGTAGTACAATGTCGAAGGACAACGGATTTAGGGGAACGGCGAGGAAAACACGTACCTGTGATGATTGAAGATTTTGGGCCGCGAGTAACCAGTGCGTGGAACGATTTGCGCTCTGCCACGCGCACTCTGCTTGAACGAGCCTGGCAATCGCCTACTGCCGGGGCGGGCCCTCAGGCCGCGCGATCCGCGCCGTATGATCCCCGCGCCGATCGAGAGTTAAGCCAACTCCTCTCGGCCCTCGACGAGCGTGCCCACGAAGCAACCGATGATGAATCTGCGCGGCGAGCGCGCCGTCTGGCGGACACTTGCGCCGGCGTGCTCACCGAGCAGACGCAATCGGCGGAAGTGTTTGCCCAACTGATCCAGCGGGCGCACGAGCGCAACGATTACGCTCGCGTTGACGCGCTCGCCGGTGCCTTGGTCCAGCGACTCGCGCCCAGCGAAGTTTGCGAACTGGCGCGATCCCCGAACGTCGTGGTGCGCGCGCTGGCCCATGAAGCGCTGGCGCAAATGCCGGCGACGCTACTCGTCATGCTGCTGCGCGACCCGGTCGATGCCGCCGTCGCGCGCTATGCGCTGCAACGCCAGGCGACCGAATACAATTCAGAAGAAGCGCGGCAAGCCTTGCAGGAGCTGGATGAGTTTGGTTTGGAACAGTTTTGAAGTGCGCCCTGCTTCTACTCTTATGTTTCAAAAAGAGTTTCGTGTGATTTCGTGGATCGTCTTTGACTGACGAGGTGGACGATCCACGAAGTCACACGAATAACTGAATAAAGAGTCAATTAACAGACTCAATCTGGAACTCAATGCAACAGGACAGACCCGGATGAGCAGAGTTCGTTACCCTACTCTGCCGGGCCGGAGCACTTCTCTCCGTGCAGGGCAGGAATTTTCTGGCTAATGACGGGATAGTTCGGCGCTTCGTCGATATTGATTTGCGTCCAGTGCGCATATTGCTCGGGCACGCTGGTGTCGGCGAAGATCGCTTCGACCGGACACTCGGGCACGCACGCGTCGCAATCGATGCAGGTGTCGGCGTTAATATAAAGACGATCCGGTAATTCGTGAAATGCTTCCACCGGACAAACTGCGGCGCAGTCTGTGTATTTACAGTCAACGCACATTTCCACCACAACGTAGGTCATTCGGGGATGACTCCTTTCAACGAATGCATTGTTTATTATCTATCGAGCAGAATGTCAATAGCAATTTTTAGCGAAAGCAAAGCAAGTATGCAAGTTCATAGATGAAATATTATTCTTCGCGATCATCATTTAGCGTTAACGGTTATGTAGTTAATCTTGCGCGCAACCGATTTCTGAACCTCTGACTTTCGGATCTCCGCTGTTAGTGTTTCGGGACGTAAGTAAACCAAAAATAGATCGCCTGGCCCAGACCGATCCAGAATCCAATCACGGCGCCGAACAATTCGATCGTTTTCAAATGATGTTGGGCGACCAGCAAGACCAGCTCTTCCAATTTCTCAATCGGATACTCGGAAACTTTCCGGCGCACCAGTCCGCCGACATCGAACTCGGCAATCGCCGCCGGCAGACGTTCGCGCGCGGCCGCAGTAATCTTCTCGGTGAGCGCGGCGCCGGCTTTTTCAATCGCGCCCGCGGGCATGTGATCGCC
>DATGVD010000077.1:0-4437 GCA_035300785.1 Pyrinomonadaceae bacterium
GCACTGGTCGAAGTGGGAATGGGTAAAGGCCGCATCATTCTCTTCGGCTTCCGCCCACAGTATCGAGGCCAGTCGCTCGCGACTTATCCGCTGTTCTTTAATGCGATCGCGAATCGCTGAAACGAATTTGCCGCAGATGCACGCGGATAAACACGGATTAGAAAACCAAGCGTCAGAGGGTAACTAGCACATGCTTGCTGATTTGTTCTTATCCGCGTAAATCTGCGTTCATCCGTGGCTCATTTCGCTTTCTTGAACCCGGCCAACAGCTTCGGCGTATAATCCAAAGAACCGACTGACGAACTCGTAGTAAGAGCGCCGACAGTCGCAACCGCGATGTTCACTTTTCTCGTCACCACAGTCATCATCGTCATAATCGGGATCGCGGTTTACTTTTGGCAAAAGCCTGTGCCCAACGACACGGAGAACATTTTGCCGCCGCAACCGAATGCGCGTGGATTATTCGCGGAAGATCCTTCGGCGAGCGCGGTCGACCGGGAACGATTAGCGATTGCCGCTCGCCAGCAAGCAGAACAACTGATCGCCAAAGCGAGAGCCGGAGACCGAACTGCGCTGGGCGAAGCACATCAAAGCGGCGACGCAGGTTTGTACGATCAAGTGCTCACCGAATTTTTGCAACGCTTCGAATCCGACGCTCAAATCCTCTCGTTGACGTCTTACGTGGTCCGGCATGAATTGCCGGTTAACAGGGATGTGGCGGAGGCCGGGATCAAGTCCTGGAGCGCGGCGCCGGATCGAAGCGGCACGGCCAGGGCCCTGCACCTCGCCGCTTTGACTGACGACGCGAAAACTTATCAGGAGACGCTGGAGAGAGCCCTCGAGCTGTGGCGGGCGCGAAAACTGGCGGATATCTCGCCGCTCGAGCTGCGGACTTTATTTGACGGCGAGTTTTGGGTACTCTCTTCGCGCACCAGAAGCTCAGGCGCAGGTTTTGTTTTGAAGCGCACGCTGGCAAGCGCGCGCCGCGAACTGGAAGCGGCAGGCAGCGCCAGGCAATGAACCAATTGTCCCAACCGGAAACTCGCCCGAGGTAGTAGAGGTAACCCATGAATAACATCGACATCTTTTCCCTTCTTCCCGTCGCGATAGTTGCCTTCGTTCTTCTGATCGTGCTGCTCGTCATTTTGCGGCGCATCTTTGTGAACGTGGGCGCGCGCGAAATCGCGATCAAGGAACGGCGCTACGTCGGGCGCCGCATGCCGCCGGGACGCGTGGTCGCGACTGAAGGCGAGGTCGGCATTCAGGCTGAAGTGCTGAAGCCGGGCCTGCACTTGATCAAGTATCCGTTTGAGCGCGTGGTGCGCAAAGTGCCGCTGATCGAAATCGGCGCGGACGAACTGGGGATCGTCGAAGCCGTCGATGGCGAGCCCATGCTGCCGGGCAGAATTTTCGCGCTCGACCGGGCCCAGAATGCCCACAACAATTTTCAGGACCCGATCGCTTTCATCAAGCAGGGCGGCGTCAAAGGTATTCAACTGCGCACGCTGCCACCCGGCTTGTGGCCCATTCACCCCTATCTGTTCCGCGTATCAATTGCGAAGACGACGGTCATTCCGCAGGGCAAGGTGGGCATAGTCACCGCCGCCGACGGCGCTCCGCTTGACCCGGGTCGCCTGCTTGGCAAAGCGATCCAGGATCACCTCAGCTATCAGAACGCCGAGCTGTTTGTCTCTTCGGGCGGACAGCGTGGCCCGCAAGTAGACATCCTCACGCCCGGCACGTATCGCATCCTGACAGAGTCGGCGCCGCTCGAAGGCGGCGCGGAAGGAAAACCCGGCCTGTTCACGATCAGGCTTTTCGACGCGACGGTGATTAATGAAAACCAGATTGGTCTGGTCGAAGCGTTGGACGGTGCGCCGCTGAATCCCGGCGACTACGTCGCCGAATCGATCCCGGGCCACGATAATTTTCAGGACGGGCACGAGTTCATCGACAGCAAAGGCCAGCGCGGTCCGCAGAAAGACATCCTGTTGCCCGGCACCTATTACATCAATCCGCTGCTGTTCAAGGTAATTCTGGAGACGGCGAAAGAGGTAAAACCGGGTGAAGTCGCGGTGATTGTATCGAACACCGGCAAAGATCCTTCAGATGAAGTCCGGCGCGAAATGGCCGCGAAGGTGCGCGCCAGAATGGAGCGCGAAGAAAGAGAACAAGCTGCGCAGTCGGCGGCCCATCTGACTCAGGTCGACGCCGAAGAAATCAAGACTGAGCTGATGACCGGCGATCCCGCGGATCGACGCCTGGATGAAGGCGCCCACGAAGCCTATGTCGTGCCCGAAGGTTATCGCGGCATCCAGGAGACGGTCGTGGGCCCGGGACGTTATTACGTCAACACGCTCGCCATCACTCCGATTGTGATCCCCACGACGAATCAGACCGTGGAATGGACCTCAGGCGAAGTGGTCAATACGTTTAATCCTTTCGAAGTGATCTCGAAAGACGGTTTCACGATGCAGTTGGAAGTCCGCGTCGTTTTTCGCGTCAAGCCCGAAGACGCGCCGTTCATGGTGGCCAAGATTGGGGGCATCGATCGCTTGATCCAGAACGTGATGCATCCGTTGATTGATTCGATCTTTCGCAATCAGGCTTCAGAATCTTCGGCGATGGCCTATTTGCAGAACCGTCACGAGGAACAGGAGCGGGCCGAAGCTCGCGTGCGGGCGCACCTGTTGAAGTATCACGTCGACGTCGTCAATGTTTTGATTTGCCACATTCATCTGCCGGAAGAGCTGATGAAAACGCAGACGGAAAAGATTCTCGCCGAGCAGCGCCAGAACATGTACAACGCGCAGCGCGAGGCCGAAGAGAAGCGCATTCAACTCGAACGGACAAAATCACAAGCCGACAACCAACGCGATTTGATGGCAGCAACTGTCGGCGTCGAGATCTCCGGCAAACGCGCCGAACAGCGCAAGGCCGAGGGCGAAGGCGAAGCCCACTACATTTTGCAAACCGGCAAGGCGGAAGCCGAAAAGGTACGCTTGATGGGCGAAGCGCAGGGCGTCGCTTATCGCGAGCAAGTCAATGCGCTGGGCGGACAAGGGGTCGCGCTAATCGAGACGTTGAAGGTGATTGGCGAGAAAGGCGTGCGCATTACTCCGGACGTGATGGCGACTGGCGGCTCAGGCGACGGTGGCGGCGGCATTGGAACCCTGTTGCTGTTGAACCTGTTCCGCGACCGTTTGAATCTGCCGGGAGCAAATGGCGAGAAGGCTCCCGGCAAGTAATTCAATTGCGACCGCGAGCAGTTAAGAACGAATTAGCCGCAGATGCACGCGGATAAACGCGGATTAGAAAACTAAGAGTCTGAGTTTAGCTAGCCCATGCTTGCTGAGGATTTGTTATTATCCGCGTAAATCTGCGTTCATCCGCGGTTAATCTTTTCGCCGTCACACAATCGCCAACGACCGCCTTACGCCTGCGCGCCTAAAGTAATTCTTCGCGCGCATCACGTCGCGTTCGATCTGCGCCTTCAACTCATCGACTGACCCAAACTTCTGCTCGTCACGCAAGCGATGCAGGAAGCGCACGCGCACGACGTCGCCGTACAGATCGCCGGAGTAGTTCATCACGAAAGTCTCCACGGATGTCGCAGCCGCGCTTTCAAAGGTTGGGCGCGTACCAACGTTCGTCACGCTGCGCCGCCACTGCCCTTCTATAAGCGCCGAGGTAACGTAAACGCCATTGCGAGGAATCACGCGATTCTGTGGATGAAGATTCGCGGTCGGGAAACCCAGGGTCGCGCCGCGTTCGGCGCCGCGCACGACGCGACCTTCGACCCCATAGGGCCGGCCCAGCATCCGCCGCGCAAGGTTCACGCGCCCGTGCTGCAGGAGTTCGCGAATCCGGCTTGAGCTGACGCGGCGCCCACGCAGACGAACTTCCGGAGCCTCATCCGCGAAAAAGCCCAGACTCTGGCTGACAGAGCGCAGTAGATCGATATTGCCTTCACGGTCATGACCAAAAGCAAAGCCGCACCCAAGATAGACTTCCTTTGCGTGCAAACGATCCACGACGGCGTCACGCAGGAAATCCTGGGCGCGAATCTGCGCGAACTGCTTATCAAAGTGAATGACGATGGTTTGCTCGATGCCGAGCACGCCGAGCGCTTCGATTTTCTGATCGAAAGTTTGCAGTAGTGGCGGCGCGGATTCGGGATGCAGCACTTCACGGGGATGCGGGTCGAAAGTAATCACGGTCGGCACGGCGCCGGCGGCGCGCGCGCGCTCGACCACCGTCTGCATGATCAGTTGATGGCCAAGATGCAGACCATCGAACACGCCGAGCGTCAAAACCGTCGGGCGCGCGATGTCGGCGTTGTCGGTGCCGTGAAAAAGACGCATAGATCAAAGGATGAAGGCGGATGGATGAAGGATGAAAGTGCCGCATTCTTTGCCTGGATGATGGGTTCCGAGT
>DATGVD010000078.1:0-3065 GCA_035300785.1 Pyrinomonadaceae bacterium
TCCCGTTCAGTGAATTCCAGACCGCGCATGCGAATCAGCAAGCGACGCAGAGCGAGCGATAGAAGTGCGCGCCTGGGACCGCGGGCCAGCGTAAAACCCGAGGCCTCGAGCACAGTGCGAAAGACTTCCAGTCCTTCCCTGATGTGGCCGCCCATCAGCAACTGAGCACCGGCGACTTGCCGCAGCTCGAGCGCCCGGCTCACGGCCGTGGTTTTCGCCGCTTCCAAATATTCCTTGGCGGCCTCCGCCGGACGACCAGCGTTGGCGAGCGCGTCGCCGAGTCTGATTTTCAAATCGACTGCGTTCGGCGCGTCCGGCATTAACTCGATTGCATGGCGATAGAACAAAGCCGCGCGATCGAAAGCCAGCGCGCTGGTCGCTTTGCGCGCCGCCGCCTTGGCATGGATGGCGGCGCGATCTCGTTCGCCGGCGCCCAGATAGTCTTCATAGAGCGCTTCGGGATCGTCCAGTCCGCGCGCCTCGAGCGCCTGGGCCAGGCGGCGGTGAATCTGACGGCGCTCGTCCTCCGCAAGTAACGCGGCCAGCGTTTCACCGATGTGTTGGTGGTAAAGCTCAACTCCATATCCCGTGCCGCCGCTGCGCACCAGCTGCGCTGTTCGGAGGGCGTTGAGCAGTTGCTGATCCTGGCCCTGCGAACCCGCCGCACTGACCGCGACGTCTTCGTTCACGGGCCGGCCCGCCACCGCGAGCGTGTCGAGAAACTCCTTCGAACCCGCCGGCAACTGCTTGATGCGCTCTTCCAGCATCGCCCCCAGCGTAATTCCGATGGTCGCGCCCGGCTCGCTCATCATCGCGTAATGCGTTAGTTGCTCAAGCAGGAACGGACTTCCCGCGGCCTCGCGCACGATCGCCTCGATCGAAAATTCGTCTGAAACACCGGCCGATTCCAGGAGCGCCTGGGTCAACTCACGAGCCTCGCCGCCCGGCAAAGGACCAACGAAGAGTTCGCGGCAAGTCTCGCCGCCCGCCCGCTGCAGGAACTGTTTGAGAAAAGGTTTCGACTCGACGTCTTCAGCGCGAAAGCTGGCGATTAGCAAAAGCGCCGGCGCGTCCGGCGGGCGCAGTAGATCTTCGAGCAGGAACGTACTGTCGGCGTCGGCCCATTGCAGATCGTCAATGTAGATCACCAGCGGCTGACGTTTCGCGATGCGCGCCAGCAGCTCGCGCAAAGCGCCGAATGCCTGCCGGCGCAGCGTGAACAGGTCTGCCGTCTCGGGCCGCGCGGCGCGCGCGTTGAAGATCGCGTCAACCTGCAACATCACCGGAAACACGCGCGCCAGGGCCAGCACATCTCGCGGCAACAGGGCTGCGACTCTTCGTTGGCGCATCGACGTCAAGTGCTTACTCAGGTTATCGACGACGCCGTCCAGCGCTTTGTATGGCACTGACTCGCGCTCGTAACAACGGCCTTGCAGCGTCATCACGTTCGCTTCTCGCTTGATATGATCGAGAAAGTTGCGCACCAGCGCGGTCTTGCCCATGCCCGAGCTGCCGTGAATATAGACGGAGACGGTTTGGCCTTCGCCGGTCGCGCGAAACGCGTCGTGCAGTTCGGCCAGCAGGCGTTCGCGCCCGATGAAAGTCGCGTCGGCGGTTGTGGGCAATGCGCTGGTCTGCTTAACGCCGAGCGCGCGCAGCACCTCGCGGCCGGTCGGTCGCGCCTCAGCGTCGCGCCGCAGAAGTTTCATGCACAGGTTGTTGAGGTCTTGCGGAGCGGCTGGATTGATCTCGAGGGGTTGGACGGGATCGCGCGTTTGCTTGCGCATCATGACTTCGAAAAATTTGCCTTTGAACGGCAGCCGTCCAGTCAATGCCTGATATAGCATCACGCCGACGCTGTACCAATCGCTGGCTTTCGAGATCGCCATCTGCGCCCCCTGCTCGGGGGCCATGTAATCGGGCGTGCCCGCCAGGAGCGTCTCGTGCAGCTCTGGCTCAACGTCTTCGACCAGGCCAAAGTCGAGAATGACCACGCGGCCGTCGCCGTCCACGAGCACGTTCGAAGGCTTGATGTCACGATGCAGCTTGCCCATCTCGTGCAGGCGATTGACGCCTTCAGCGAGCTGCCGCAGCGCCGCCCGCAGGCGCGCTTCATCGAGCTGGTAATTCGAAAGCTTGAGCTGCGACGCTGCTTCAAGCGGCGATATTTCCCCCGAATCATAAGAGATGTGCGAACTGTCAAACTCCTCGGTCTCGGCGTCTGAGTTGACTTCTTCGGCCAGACGCGAACTCACCATCGGCAACGTGTCATTGACCGAACGCTCAAAGGCTCTGGGAATTTCCGGCCGCACGTATTGAATGAAGGTCACGCCCTTTACCAATTCCATCGTAAAGAACCAGTGGTCGCCCTCGGACATCAATTCGTAGAGTGAGACGAGATTGGGGTGCGAAACGTCAGCCAGCGTGCGAAACTCTCGTTTGAAGCGATAGATGTGCGCGGCCTCGGCGCGCGTGAGCGTTTTGAGCGCGACGATTTTGTCCATGCGGCGATCATGCGCTTCGTGCACCACGCCCATGCCGCCCGCTCCCAGACGGCGGCGCAGGGCAAAGCGTTCGGTGCCTAGAAATTCTGTGGCGGGTTCAGCCATTGTAGGAACGCCTTCGCAGAAACTGACAGGTCAACAACCAAGGCGAGTGTTGACAGATGCGTCATTGTGCCTTACATGATTTGCGCAATCAATAACCAAGACGAGGAGAACCCATGGACTGGCGCGTGCTACTAACAACCTTCGGAGTAATCTTTTTGGCCGAGATGGGCGACAAGACTCAAATCGCTGCGATGACGATGGCCGCGGAAAAGAAGCGGCCCTGGGAGGTCTTTATCGCGGCTTCGCTGGCGCTGACGTTGGTTTCCGCGATTGGCGTCATAGTGGGAAGCGTGTTAAGTGAATACTTGCCGCTTGATTGGATCAAGCGCGTGGCGGGCGTGGCGTTTATCGTCATCGGAGTGCTGGTGCTGACAGGAAAGTTCTGATTGATACCTCCCTTCTCCCTTTGGGAGTGCACAGGGCGGGGATGAGGGGCGCAGCTAGGCGGCTCGCTAC
>DATGVD010000079.1:0-8305 GCA_035300785.1 Pyrinomonadaceae bacterium
GCATCCACGCAATCAATGCCGGCAAAGGCTGAAAGCCCGCAAACCACTGCTTCGGAATCAACCAGCGGAGCGCCGGTTGAATTCATCTACGGAGGGATTACGCCCGACAAGACGAGCATCTCGTACAAGATCAAGGTGAACACAGACAAACCCATCGAGGAGGTCCATCTGGCTCTGAAAGAAACCGACGCCGGGGGGAAGGTAGTGGAGCAAACCATGATCGCGTGGCAGAACATAGTCCACTCGACTCAGCAGCCGATCGAAAAGGGCAAGACTTACGAAGCTCAAACACCGTTGGATTCAGCCGCGACCAAAGCCGAGTGCTCGCTGAAGGAAGTAATATTCAAAGATGGCGCAAGGTGGAGCGCTAAGTAGTCTGATGTATCGCTAGCGATTGAGCCACAACGTACACGAGTGTTCGCGACTGACTGCGATTCACGGGCGGATGCGTTAAATCAATCAAAGAACTCGACAGCTAAACAGGAGGGAAAGCAAACATGTTCCGCAAAGTCTCAGCCGCAACGTTGCTCTGCATGGCACTGTCTGGTAGCGCTTTGGTAATCGCCCAGAAGGTCGCAAAGGATCTCGAAGATGCCATTAGCGAGGCTTCCATTTGGGTAGGTTGGAAGCCCGACGACAGCCTTTACCCAAAACAGGATGGAAAGAAGTCGCTTGAGGACGGCAAAACCTGCATCGATAAGATAGACGAAGCGTTGTCCAAAGGGCTGGCTGCATCCGCGGTGGTCGAAACCCAAAAAGGGAAAATGACGATTACTGAGGCGCGCGAGATGTGCGTTTCTGTTCGCGACGCCGGCCAGAAAGTTTTCGGCGACCTGACCGCGGCGGAAGAAGCAGAGTATGAGCCGTTCAGAAAAGTTCTCAGTGGAGATAAGCTCGTCCTCTACAACGATCGCTTGAAGAAATACAAACTCTACGGCGTCGGCGGCAAAGTGCTGAAAACACCTGAAGCCTATCGGGATTCACCTCTCTGGTGCACCACCGGCGTGAATCGCGAGGGCATTGTGCCGGTTTGGAGTGTGGACTGCTGGCACTTCAAAGGCATGTCAAAGACAGGCGGAGTCGAAAGCCGAACGGGCACCGGCGATGAGGCGCCATCGTCGGCGTTTCGTTAACCGCGTGCAATTCGTGTGCATGGTCGCGGTTTCGGATTGTCATAAGATAGAATCGCGCCCATGCAGGTGCTGAAAGTCCGCTCTCATCAACGCGAAGAACTCGTCGAGTTCACCGATCAAGTCCAGCAGAAACTGAAAGAATCCGGCGCGAGCGAAGGCCTCGTTGTGCTCTATGTCCAGCACACTACCGCCGGACTCACCGTTAACGAGAACGCCGATCCCGACGTGCCGCGCGACATGCTGCACGCGCTGCGCACCCTGATTCCCCAGCACGGCATGGACTTTCGTCACGGCGAAGAAAACTCCGACGCGCACATCAAAGCGAGCCTGGTCGGGTCAAGCGTGACCATTCCTTTCAAAGACGGCGAGTTGCTGCTGGGTCGTTGGCAGGGCATCTTTCTCTGCGAATTCGACGGCGGACGCGAGCGCAAGGTAATCATGCTCGTGAAGTAATCTGACCTGGGGGGCATCGCTCACACTCCTGGCGAAACCAGGATCGTTGAAAACTCGTGCGCACTCCCTCGAATGCAGAGCAATCTACTCTTGTCGGCCAGGGAAAACTGGAGTAAGCTCGCACTTCACTCAGGCCAATAGAGTTGAAGGAATTGAACCTGTTTTTCGGGTACGAGACCTGCATTAGAAGTCTACCCCTTTTACTGGAATCATTTGCCAATCTGTTTCCCCTGGCGTGTCGCGAGCGACACGCGTCCATGATGAAAAATAGACGCAAGCCGCAAGTTACTTGCCTGTGCACGCTGGTTCTCTTTTTCCACGCGGCAGCACTGACTTCTCGAACACCTGCCCAGGGAGTAACCGGGATCATCAAGGGAACAGTCAGCGCGACTGCGGGCGATGCGTCTGTCCGTCCGGAACTGGTGCCCGGTGCGCGCCTGACCCTCGTTAACCGCGACCGGCCCGACACGCCATTCAAAACCGTCACCGACGAGACCGGCAACTTTGCCTTCCTCGATCTTCCGGCTGCGACTTATACGTTGACCGCCGAGGCTAATGGACTGCCCAACGCCACGCGCGAGATTCGCCTCACGACCGGGGCGACGCTCGTCGTCGAAATTATCCTGACTGCCAGCGTTACTGAGTCGGTCACGATCAAAGGCGAAGAAGGGTTGCTCAGCGCGGGACAAACTACTACATCGAACACCGTCCGCGCCGAAAAACTGGAAGACCTGCCCTTGCGCGCCGACAACTATCAGAGCGCCCTGCCCCTGACTCCCGGAGTTCTGCGCGGCCTGGACGGAGGTGATCACATCAAAGGCACGCGCGCCGGCCAAAACGCGTACACGTTGAACGGCGCCGATATCACGGATCCCGTCAACGGTAATTTAGCTTTTGATATTCCACTCGAGGCGGCAGCTAACGTTCATGTCGAGGACAACCCGTATTCCGCGGAGTTCGGCAGGACGACTGGCGGCTCAAGCAACCTGGAAACCAAGACCGGCGGCGAGAAGTTCAAATTCGGCGCCTCGCGGGTTATTCCAACTTTTCACCGAATCATCGGCGGCAAGATCGATTCGTTCAGACCGCGCCTGACCTTCAGCGGCCCCGTCATCCGCAAGCGCCTGAACTTTGTGCAATCATTTGAGTATCGCTTTTCGCGGACTTATGTACCAAGCCAGGTCGCGCCCCGCGACAATTCAACTGCCGAAGCTTTCAATTCGTTTACGCAGCTCGATCTGAACCTGAACAAGGGGAATACTCTGAAGTTCGTCGCCGCTCTGTTCCCCGAAAAGAAGCGTTATGTCGGCCTCAACACTTTCAATTCTCAGGAAACGACGGCCAACACCAAACAGCGGGGTGAGCTCGTTTCGGTTTCTGAGCAGGCCATCTTTCACGACGAATCATTTCTTTCTTCATTGTTCGCCTACAAGACTTTCGGATTCGACGTTTTTGGCCAGGGACTGAAGCCGCTCACACTGGCTCCTGACAAGAATACCGGCAGCTACTTCGCCGACCGGCGGCGCTCGACGCAACGCCTGCAATGGCAGGAACAGTATTTCGCGCATCCGCTCACGCTTGCCGGGCAACATTCAGTCAAGATAGGCGGCGAGTTCGACTACACGACGATGTCCTCAGTCTTTAACTTCCGCTCCATCTTGATTCGTCGTCAGGATCAGACGCTGAGCCAGCGCATAGATTTCGCCGGACCAACATCACTCAATCGTCCGCTCGGCGAGATCGGCGCGTTCGTTCAGGATCGTTGGACCGTCAATAAGAACCTGACCGTAGACGCCGGGCTGCGTCTTGATCGCAATAGTATTTCCGGGCACAACGACGCCTCTCCTCGGGTCTCAGTTCTTTTTCGTCCATTCAAGGACGACCGCACCATTGTCCGCGCCGGCGCCGGGTTGTTCTATGATCGCAGCCCGTTGCAGTCCAGATATTTCGAGCTGGGGAACCTGAATGACGATGACGAGTTGCCCGATGACACCGGGTTGGCAATCAATTCACACTCGCGCTTTCCGGGACGGGTGGTCACGACGTATGGGCTGAATGGAAGCACGATTATCGACGGCCCGCGCGCGTTCATGAACGTAATCAGAACGCCTTTACAAGATGCTCGGAGTACGCGCTGGAGTGTGCAAGTTGATCGCAGCCTGGCGAAACATTTGACGCTGCGCCTGGGCTATCTCCGGCGGGCTACGAAGAATGAACCAATCATCTTTCCGAAGCTGAGCAACACCGGCGGAGGATTGCTCGTGCTCAAGAGTCGCGGTCAGTCGAATTACCACGAGTTCCAGGCGCTCGCCCTTTACGACAGCCAGCGCTTTCATAATTGGAATATTTCCTATGTGTGGTCCAGGGCCCAGGGAAGCCTCAACACGGCGGACAATTTCCTCGGAGATTTTCCGGCTTTCGTCATTCGATCAAATCAGTACGGCCCGCTGCCGTTCGACATCCCGCATCGTTTCCTGGCTTACGGAGAACTGAAAGCGCCATCCGAGATCACAATCATGCCGTCGCTGGAAATCCGCTCGGGTTTTCCCTTCTCGGTCGTTGACGAACGGTTGGACTTTGTGGGCGCTCGCAACCACTCCCGCTTCCCCGGATTTCTGTCACTGGACGCGACCGTCCTGAAGGGTTTCAAGGTTCCGTTCCTGGATAAGAAGGCGCGCGCCGGCGTCATCATTTTCAACATCACGAATCATTTCAATCCTCGCGACGTTCAGAACAATACCGGCAGCCCGCACTTCGGCCAGTTCTACAACAGTCTCGGCACGTCCGTGCGCGGCAAGTTTGAGCTGGATTTCTAAGCCTTTCCTTTTAACCACAAAGTCACAAAGAACACTAAGCTAAGACTCGGGTTAAGCCGGTTCTGTAGCCCCATCTCTCTTTGTGCTCTTCGTGCCTTCGTGGTTAATTTTTCACGCTAGGAGTGATCGTCGTCGATTTTCTTCATCGTCTCAACAAACTTCTCGACATCTTCGCGGGTGCGTTCCATCCGGCGACGGCTTTCAAGGTAAGCCTGCCACTGCACCGTTTGGGTTAGCGCTTTGGTGGTGTCAGAATCGAGCGCCTGCGCCATCACCGCGATCAAGTCGCTGACGACGCGCGTGTGATCAAGCAGCGATTCGATGATCGAATGCGCGAGTTCGGCCTGGTTGAGTTCGGGCTGGTCGCCCTCGGCGGTATTAGCAGGCGGGTCAGTCATCATGATTCTTCCATTGGGCTTGTTATTAGTCCCGTTGACGAAATGTTTATGGGCAGCGTTCCAGCAGCATAATAGAGTCAGTACCACCTGCGTTAGCAGGTGGATCCATCGCTCAACCCGCGAGTTGAGTGTTTGACCCACCCGCTCACGCGGGTGGTACTGACTTCTTGCGCCCCATGAATATTACTGTCCTTACCGAGCTCAGTCCGAATACCAACTCCCGCGAATGAACGGAAGTTCTGCGACCGAAGCGACAAGCTTCGCCCCCGAGGAATCCACTTTCACGCTCGTCCCCGGCTCAAGATAGTCGTACTTCACATAACTGAGCGCGATAGTTCGATTCAAGCGCGGCGAAAAAGTGACGGATGTAACGCGGCCAATCTCTTTGTCGTCGCTCGAAAAGATCTTCGCGCTTTCCAGACTCACTTCGCCTTCACAAATCAGTCCCGCAATTTTCTTGGCCACATGGCCGCGATACTTGATGCGCGCGATGATTTCCTGGCCGATATAGCAGCCCTTCGTAAAACTCACCGCGTCGTCAAGATTCGTTTCGGTCACCACATTGGTTTCGTCCATGTCGATGCCATAGCGCGCGATGCCGGCTTCGATGCGCAACGTTTCGCTGGTGTCGTAGCCAATCGGTTGGACGCCGGCTTTGACGAATGCGTCCCGCAGCGCTTCCGCTTCGGTCGCATTGACGAACAAATCAAAGCCATCCTCGCCTGTGTGCGTGGCGCGAATGACCGTGATCTGTTTGCCTTGCCAGGCAACGCTAGCCACTGCGTCTCGACCGGGATTCGCCACCGTCTCGCCGAATATCGCGGCCATGACCTCCGGCGCCTTCGCACCCTGGATCGAAAGCAGCGCGGTGTTCCGGGTTAGATCCGCGAGTCGAAAATCTCCGGCCAGCGTAAAGCGCTCTAATAGTTTGACCACG
Organism: Pyrinomonadaceae bacterium; assembly: GCA_035300785.1. Lineage (GTDB taxonomy): Bacteria > Acidobacteriota > Blastocatellia > Pyrinomonadales > Pyrinomonadaceae > UBA11740. Next base: position 5,738 of record DATGVD010000079.1, read on the forward strand.
GTATCGCGCGTAGGATTCTCGGTGTCGATCAGGAATCCATCCTCTCGATGGATGACTCGCACCGCGGCCAGCAGACGCCCCTGCACGTTCGGAAACGCTGCCGGCATCCAGCGATTCACCGCCAGCGTGTTCATATCGTTTGTGATCAGGCCGTTAAGAAACATCACGGCCTCTGTGCCGCTGATCAGGACGCGACCACGCGCGGATAGATCGATGAGGCCGGCGCCACTATCGCGCACGGCGGAATAATCAGTTGATAGAGCGGCTTTGGTCATTTCGAATCGTCAGCGGCTTGTTCTTTGCGGCGTTAGAAATAAATCAACCAAGCTCGAAGAGAATCATTGGAACGCTTCTGGTCTATAAACATGTCGTCCCTAACGAGACGAAATCACGACTGCGCGATTCGCCTGATCGCCCGCGCGACAATTTTATAATCCCGCAACTGCGCTTCTTCCTTCCGGCTGGTGATCAAAACCTGCGGGCTCGGATGATAAAGCGGCACCAGCACGCGTCCGTCCCAGCGATGAATCTTTCCCGCGTGTTCCTTCAGATTCAGTTCATGATAATGAACCTGTTTCAGCGCATCAAGCGCCACCCCACCCAGGGTGACGACTACTTGTGGATTAACCAGCGCGATCGTGCGATGCAGAAAGTCAGAGCAGTTACTAATTTCGCTCGCGCCTGGCCTGCGGTTGGCGCCGGAGGGTTTGCGTGGATTGCACAGCGCGGCGCTGGTGATAAAGATTTCGGCGCGCGTCAGGCCGATTGACGAAAGGAAGCGTTCGAAATTCTTTCCTGATTGATCGCCCGAAAACGGAATGCGGGTCCGATCCGCGCCCTTGCGTCCGGGCGCTTCGCCTACGAACATGACGCGCGCATCAAGCGATCCGTTCAACTCGCTCAAGACCGCGGTTCGTTCACACATTGCCGGACAAAGCGTGCAGGCGGCGGCTTCGGCAGACAGCGCGAGAAACCTCTCGTGCCTTTGATCGATGGTGATCTGGTCCATACAAAACTGTTGACTTAACGCTTCACTTCGACTAGAAGGGCTTCGGCCTTTTCATTCAGTCGAAGTTCAGGAGGAGAAACGGGTATGTATCGTTTATTGTTTTCGGCTCTGTTCGTTTTGGCAATCGCGGTCCCGGCCGCGCTGGCCCAGGACCCTACCAAAGTCGATGCCAGGCATTACAAGGTTGAGTTTCAGAACTCGCGTGTGCGGATAGTCAGAGCGCATTACGGCCCGCACGAAAAGTCGGTGATGCACAACCATCCGGATTTGGTCGCGATCTTCCAGACCGATGGCCGGGTCAAGTTTACCTATCCAAACGGGAAGACTGAAGAGCGAGACATGAAAGCAGGACAGGCGCTCTGGACACCTGCGACCAGACACTTGCCTGAGAACCTGACCGACAACGACATGGAAGTGATCCTGGTCGAATTCAAGACCAGGCGCAAACCGGCAGCGAAGAAACCGGCCGATGCCAACGCTACAACTACGCCCAGGAAGCAATGACGAGTTTCGCCGGGGCATTTCCTCCATGCCCCGGCATTCTTAAATCCATCATCGCGTCACGTTGATATCACGCGTGGTTGAGTTGTAACCGCCGTTGTCCACTGGATTGCCGTCTTTGTCCACCAGTTCGAGTTTCACCGTGTGCTTGCCGTTGATCCATCCGCTCAGCCAGATGGGTTCCCACTTGTCGAGAAACTTTGGGTCGCCGCCGTCGATTGAATAACGCACGCGGAACTGACCGCCGTCGCCCTGTAGCTTGGCGTTTGACAGCCAGAAATCGATCATGATCGGATCGGCGTCTTCGCCCTTGTACTCGCCTTTCGGGCGGCTGTAAGTCAGCAGCGGCTTTGTTGGATCGACATCACCACCTTTGCCGGGGGCATAGTCCTTACCCTCCCGCGCCGGCGTGGAGCTGGCAGTTGCCGTCGCGGATTTAGTGGGTTCCGCTTTCGCAGCCGGACTCTTAGTCGGACTCGCCATCGTCTGCCCGTCTTTGGTGGTCGTCGGTTTCGACGCGTCGCCGCCGCCTTTCACAGTAAACTCAACCATTTGAAAATTGCCGTCGTTCTTGTAGCTCTCGTGCCACGGGCGCGACGCGAACACGCGCAAGGTGTGTTTGCCTTCGGTCACGTTGCGCAACTCGAACGGTTGATTGAGTTCGTAGTAAGCCTCGTAAGGTTGATTGTCCAGAATCACGTGAATGTGATTGCCCTTGCCGGTCGCCGGATCCTTGTGCGGCATATAGCCTTTCAGATCGCCACTCAACTCTAACTTCACTTCGACAGTCGAGCCGTTGATGGTCGCATTCTTTGCGGGCATTGCGATCTTTAGCGTTGGCCTGGCATTGTCCTGCTCGCCACGCGCTTTCGTCAGATCGACGATCTTTTGCGGCCGCGGAATCACAGTCAGGCTCTGGGCCCCCGGCGGCGTGGCATTGGTGGTCGCGGTTGTGTTCGTGTTTTCGTTTGCCTGCTGACAGCCCGCGAAGAGCAGCGCTGTACTAAAGCAAAGGCCGAACGCGAGAAAGATTTTCCGGATTATCATCTCACCCTCCA
>DATGVD010000080.1:0-3715 GCA_035300785.1 Pyrinomonadaceae bacterium
CTTCTGGCCCTTCAGGGGCCGCTAGTATAACTGAGTGAGCCCAATCGCGGAAGAGCACTAGAGCGATTCTATCGTGACGGGCTGTGGGTGACCAAATGGCCGCATGAAACTCAATCTGGCGATTACGGGAGGGGCGAACCTGCCGCACCTCACCACCTCACAGCGTACCTTGCCCGGCCGTGAATCACTCAGTTAAGATAGCAGGTTCTGCGTCACGCAAAATTCTTATCTGTGACAACGAACTTTAGCTTTCAAGCGTTATGGCAATTGACCGCATCACCGTCCGAGGGGCTCGCCAGCACAACCTCAGGAACATCAACGTTGATATTCCGCGCGACAAACTAACCGTCATCACCGGCCTTTCCGGCTCAGGCAAGTCGTCGCTGGCGTTCGATACGATCTACGCGGAAGGCCAGCGCCGCTACGTGGAATCACTGTCAGCGTACGCCCGGCAGTTTCTCGATCAACTCGAGAAACCCGACGTCGATTCCGTTGAAGGTTTGTCGCCGGCGATCTCGATCGAGCAAAAGACGGTCGCGCGCAGCCCGCGCTCGACCATCGGCACGGTCACGGAGATTTACGATTACCTGCGCCTGCTGTTTTCGTCGATTGGCCAGCCGCACTGTTACCTGTGCGGCGCGGCGATCACCCGGCAAAGCGTCGAGCAAATTCTGCAAAGCGTGCTCGCGCTGCCTGAGGGTGAACGCGTCATGATCCTGGCGCCGATCGTTCGCGGCCGAAAGGGCGAATTCAAAAAAGAGCTGGCCAGGCTGGCTAAAGACGGATTTATTCGCGCCCGCATCGATGGCGAGTTGCGCTCGCTGGATGAAGAGATTCGTCTGGACAAGCGCCGCAATCACTCGATCGAAGCGGTCATCGATCGCTTACTGATCAAGTCGGGCATCAGCGCGCGTCTCGGGGAATCTTTGCGCACAGCTTTGAAACTGACCGGCGGAGCGGTCCTGGTTTCGGTGATCGACGGGGAAGAGAAGTTGTACTCGGAAAAGATGGCCTGCGTGAATTGCGGAATCAACGTGCCGCCGCTCGAGCCGCGCTCGTTCTCGTTCAACTCGGCTTACGGAGCCTGCCGCCAGTGCAACGGTCTCGGCGGCGTTTTGGAAATCGATCCGGGAAAACTGATTCCGAACCGGGGAGAGGTGCCCGACAAACTCGCTTTCATCGGGGCTGCCGACAAATCGGGATCCGCTTATCTGCGCAGTGCGCTGCTGGCGGTGATCCAACACTTCAAAGCTGATCCGAATACGCCGTTTGGCGAGTTGTCGAAAGAGGTCCGCGAATCATTCCTGCATGGATTGGCGGCGCAGCTGCGCTTTCGTCAGGGCTTGTATTCGTACAAGGGTTACTGGCAGGGCGCGCTGCCTTTGCTGCGCGACCGTTTGAATAATCCTCCCAGCGAGAAGGTCCGGGTGGCGCTGGAAGAGATGGTTTCGCCCGCCGTCTGTGGCGAATGCAAAGGCCAGCGTTTGCGCGCCGATTCCCTCGCCGTGCGCATCAACGACCGAGGCATTGCGGACTACACTTCGATGACGATCGAAGACGCCGTCAAAGCGTTCGACCGGGTCAAGCTCGACAAGCGCGAAGAAAAGATCGCCGGGCTGGTGTTGCGCGAGATCAAGGCCAGGCTTCGCTTTCTGGAAACAGTCGGGCTGGGTTATCTGACTTTGGATCGGCCGTCGGCGACTCTGTCCGGCGGCGAAGGCCAGCGCATTCGTCTGGCCACGCAGATCGGCTCGCAACTGCGCGGGGTTCTTTACGTGCTCGACGAGCCTTCGATCGGTTTGCATCCGCGCGACAATCGGCGTTTGCTCGATACGCTTTCGGCGCTCCGCGATCTCGGCAACACGGTGCTGGTTGTCGAACATGACGAAGAAACGATTCGCCGCGCGGATTACGTCGTCGACCTCGGCCCCGGCGCGGGCACGCACGGCGGCGCGGTCGTAGCATGGGGAACGCCGGAAGCCGTGGCTGCCAACCCCGATTCGATCACCGGCCTTTACATCCGGGGCGAGCTGAAAATTCCGGTTCCTGCGGACCGGCGTTCCCCCAACGGCAAAGCGATTACCATTCGCGGCGCGACCCACAATAATCTGGACGAGATCGACGTCGCATTTCCGCTGGGCCTCTTTACCGTCGTGACCGGCGTTTCCGGTTCTGGCAAGTCGACGCTGGTGGCCGACATTCTTTACCGCGCTCTGGCGAAGAATCTCTACGGTTCGCTCGCCGAACCCGGCGCGCACGCATCGATCGAAGGGCTTGAGCACATCGACAAAGTGATCGAGATCGATCAGTCACCGATCGGGCGTACGCCGCGATCGAACCCGGCGACTTACACGGGTCTGTTCACGCCGATTCGCGAGCTGTACGCGATGCTGCCAGAGTCGCGCGAGCGCGGATACAAGCCCGGCCGCTTCTCGTTCAATGTTAAAGGCGGCCGCTGCGAAGCTTGCGAAGGTGAGGGCATGAAACGCATCGAGATGAATTTTCTTCCCGACGTTTACGTGCTCTGCGACGTTTGTCGCGCCGCGCGTTACAATCGCGAGACGCTCTCGGTTAAGTACAAAGGCAAGTCAATTGCCGAACTCCTGGATACCACCGTCGAAGAAGCTTTACCGCTGCTCGAAAACATTCCGCAGATTAAGCCGAAGCTGCAAACACTTTTGGATGTCGGGCTTGGCTACATCAAGCTTGGGCAATCGGCCACGACGCTTTCCGGCGGCGAAGCGCAGCGTATCAAGCTGGCGAAAGAACTTTCGAAACGCGCGACGGGCAGGACGATCTATATCCTTGACGAGCCGACCACCGGGCTGCACTTTGCCGACGTCCACAAACTGCTCGACGTGCTTCAGCGTCTGGTCAGCGTCGGAAACACGGTGATTGTAATCGAGCACAACCTGGATGTTATCAAGAGCGCTGACTACATCATCGATCTCGGCCCCGAAGGCGGCGCACATGGCGGCCGGGTAGTGGCCAGCGGCACGCCGGAAGAAGTTGCGGCCGTGCGGCGCTCGCACACCGGCCACGTGCTCAAGCCCCTGCTGAATGGAAACTGGAAGCGCAACGGAGCGCGCCCGCGCAAGGATCAAAAAGATCGCTGATAACTCGTGCTATACTCGCATCTATGGAATCGTCACTCGACGAGATTAGATTAGACAAGACCGCATTCGAGGTTTTCTCTTCCTTCGAGGAAGCCGAAGCTGCCGATCGCGCATACTGGCACTCGCGCACTCCAGAGGAGAGATTGCTGGCAGTTGAACTCATGCGACAAAGTGCCTATGGCTACGATCCGGCTACCGCCAGACTTCAAAGAGTTCTTGAGATTGCTCAACTCGAACGCAGTTGAGTATCTGCTCATCGGCGGCTATGCGGTCGGTTATTACGGCTATCCGCGTCCTACTGGGGATATGGACGTTTGGATCGCCACAACCGCCGACAATGCGCGGAGAGTTGTTGATGCCTTGCGCGAGTTTGGCTTCGATTGTCCTGTCGAGAATCTCCTTAGAGAGAATGAGGTCATCCGGATGGGTGTGCCACCATTCCGGGTTCAGATCCTGACAACAATTAGTGGCGTGGACTTTTCGGCATGTTATGCAGAACGACTCCAAGTGCTGCTCGACGACGTTGAAGGCAGTCTAATCAGTTTGTCTCACTTGAAAGTTAACAAGAGGGCTAGCGGGAGGTCGAAGGACGTTGCCGA
>DATGVD010000081.1:0-4628 GCA_035300785.1 Pyrinomonadaceae bacterium
AGTCCAACGGGAGCTAATTCGGCGCAACAGCAAAGAGCCGCCACCGCCGCCGAGTGCACCAATAACTAATTCGAACGTAACGAGCCGCCGTACTCAACTTGCATTCAATAGCGCGCAACAACGCCGATTGACCCGCGCCGAGCGCGAGCAGCTGGCGGCCGATCTGCGTTTGACTCCCGGCAGAGATGAAGAGGAACTACCATTTGTTTTCCCCGATGAACCTAATCAGTAACGCTTCCGGCGAACGCGCGCGGAAGCGAAGGACGGTGCAATTATGAAAGTCGAAACCAAAGTGCTCAGCAAATGGATTTCATTTCTGGTGCTCTTGCTGCTGGCTGGCGCTGTCGCGCAGGCGAATGCGCAGACTGCTGCGCCCGGGCAGAGTCAAGCCATTCCCGCGCAGAACCAGACAAACCAACAGGCAAACCAAATAGTGAATGTCCAGGAAGCACTAAATCTTACGCCTGAGCAGATCCAAAAGTGGCGCGCGATTAATGCCGACCTCAAAGACCAACAGCAAGCTGCGAATCAACGATTACGACTCGCCCGGCGCGCACTCGCTGACGCGATCGAGTCTCCGACCTCAAACGAAGAGTTAATCAAGCAGCGCGCTAAAGACGTGTCTGAGGCACAGGCGGCCACGACTCAGTTACAAGCGCTAAAGGAATCCCGGATTCTTCAAACGCTGAGCCCGGAACAGCGCGTCAGGTTAAGGGAGATCCGAGAACACAATCAGGCACTGATACGCGAACGCAACGAGGCGTTACGGCGCGAGGGGAATCAACAAGGTGCGCGTCCCGGATTGGGACGGCGCCAGGACGGGCTGCCGCGCAATGCGAACGGTGCTGCGCCGCTCGGGCCGAAGCAACGAAAGCTGATGCGCCAACCGCCGAAGCGATAATCCGTTGGCCAGGGAAACCTTCCGAGCCGGCCTGCACAAAGCAGGCCGGCTTCTTTTTTGCGCAACTGGAATCTACCCGTCCCATCTTAAACCTTGACGCCCGCAGTAGGTTTTGCGCATCATAGGCCGCTCTTCTGAATATTCGCTTGCGCTGCGGTCGCCATTTTGCACTGGCTTTTGATTCCACCGACATGCCCTGCCTACATTGGTATACACTTCGTAGATCGCGGCGGCGACCACAGTAATCGCGCGCATTCTTTTCTCGCTGAGTCATAGCATGAACATCGTTACGCGTCTGTTGTTCGAGCTGCAAGAAATGTCTTTGCTGGCAGGCCGAGCCGCGCGTGGGCTTTTCAAAAGACCGCGTTACGTTCCCGAGACGATTGCCCAGATGGACATGATTGGCGTTGGTTCGCTGACGATCATCATTCTCACGGGCTTCTTCACTGGCGGCGTGCTCACGTTGCAGACATACCAGACGCTCGCGTCGTACGGGGCGGTCGACCAGCTTGGTTATCTGGTTTCGATTTCGCTGGTTCGTGAGCTTGGTCCGGTGCTGACTGCGCTGATGGTCACCGGGCGGGTCGTCTCGGCGATCTCAGCCGAGCTGGGTTCGATGGTAGTCTCCGAACAGATCGACGCCATGCGCGCGCTGGGAACAGATCCGGTCCGCAAACTGGTTGCGCCGCGGCTGGTGGCCTTGATAATTACCTTGCCGCTTTTGACTTTGATCGCCGACGTGATGGGCATTGCCGGCGGCTGGGCAGTATCGACCTGGCTCTTTGGATTGCCGACCGCGATGTTCACAAACTCGGTGCGCGATGGGATCACGACCGACGACCTAATCGGCGGCATAGTTAAACCGTTGTTCTTCGCTTTCCTGATGGGTACAATCGCCTGTCACAAAGGACTAAAGACCGAAGGCGGCACGGTCGGTGTTGGCCGTTCGACGACAACTGCGGTCGTGACGGCTTCGATCATAGTAATCATTGCCGACTTCATTCTGGCCAGAGCGCTGCAACTGGTCCTGGGGACGCAAAACTCATGATGTCTCAAGCTTCAATCGATCGCCCAAACGGCCAGGCGCCCGACAATCGCGTCAGTGAAAGCGCCGCCGAATCGACGTTTCGTGAAGTGGACGATGCCGCCCGCGAGATTCCGGCCATCGAGTTTCGCAACGTGACAATGATTTTCGACGATCGGAACGTGCTTGACGATCTGAGCTTCAAGGTGATGAAGGGTGAGACGAAAATCATCCTGGGCGGTTCGGGCAGTGGCAAGTCAACGACGATCAAGCTGGTGCTTGGCCTGCTCAAGCCTGACAGTGGACAGATACTGGTTAACGGCGAAGACATCACGAATTATTCCGAGACCCAGATGATGCGCGTCCGCAAGAACATCGGCATGATCTTTCAGGAGGGCGCGCTGTTCGACTCGCTGTCGGTTTACGAAAATGTCGCCTTTAAACTTCACGAGCAGGGGGTGCCGGAGGACGAAGTCGAAGCCGAAGTGCGCCGCATGCTGCGGTTCGTTAACCTGGAAGAATCCATCGACAAAATGCCGGCCGAACTTTCGGGCGGCATGCGCCGTCGGGTCGGCATCGCCCGCGCCCTGGTCGGCGACCCGAAGATCGTGATGTTCGATGAACCGACCGCCGGCCTGGATCCGCCGACCGCGCGTACCATCTGCGAACTCGCGATGAAGTTGCGCGACCTGGAAGACGTCTCGTCGATTTTCGTGACGCACGAGATGAACAACCTTGACTACCTAACCTCGGAATACGCGGTGGTCAACGAGGCCGGTGAGGTAATTTTTGAGAAGGAAGGCGAGAAGCTGTGCCTGATTAACAGTAAGGTTCTAATGATACGCAACGGGGCGATCATTTTCAGCGGCACGGACGAAACGCTGCGCAACGCGGACGACCCGTACATTCAGAAATTTCTGCGCGGACACTGACAGAAAGGAAGAGGGATGAGGGATGAAGGATGAACCGAATGTATGAGCGCGGCGGCGCTCATCCTTTATCCTTCTGCCTTCATCCTTAAATGCAATGCCAAAATCAACCAGGAACATCGGCTTGAGCGAACTGCGCGTGGGGTTGCTCGTTCTGATCGCGATCGCGGTCTTGGTCGTCTTGATTCTGAACGCGTCCGGCGAGCTCAATCCCTTCGCCAGCCATCTGCATCTGCGCGCGCGCTTCGCGGACGCCAACGGCTTGCGCGAAGGATCGGAAGTGCGCCTCGCCGGTGTGCGCATCGGCAAAGTCGACCGGATTAAGCTGATGACGCCCACCGAAGTTGGCAATGCGCCCAGCGGCCAGAGTCCGCCAAAGGTTGAAGCGCGTCTGACCATCGATACCAAGATTGACGGCGTACCCGCGACCGATCGCATTCGCACCGACTCGACCGCTCAACAAGCCGCGCCGAGCATTCTCGGCAGCGAGATGATCGTCAACATCACGCCCGGCACTTCGATAGGCCAGCCCGTCAAAGAGAATGATTTGTTGCCGTCAACGTCGGGCAGCACAATGAGCGATCTGGCTACCAATGGCACTGAACTCGCTCAGAAACTAAGCAAGCTTTCCGATCAGCTCAACGAAGTCGTCAAGAATGTGCGCGAAGGCAAAGGCACCGTGGGGCGTCTATTCAACGACGAAGCGCTCTACAACAACTTGAACGCGACCATTCGCGACGCGGAAGAATTGGCGACCCAGATTAAGAGCGGCAAGGGCTCAGCCGGCAAATTCATTTACGACGAAGCGCTCTACAACAACGCCAACGACATCGCGGCGAATCTGAAAAAACTTTCGGCTGATCTGACGGCCGGTCGCGGCACGGCCGGCAAACTCCTGGAAAGCGATGAGATGTACAACAAGATCAGCCGCATCGCTGATCGCGTGAATCATTCGATGGATCAGATCGATTCGATCGTCGCCGGCGTCAACAACGGGCAGGGCACTTTGGGCAAGCTGGTGAAGGATGAAGCGATCTATAACGACGCCCGCACGGCGATTGCCCGCTTCAACACGACCGCGGCCCGCATCGACAATGTGGTCGCCGGAGCGCAGCGCGGCGAAGGCACGCTCGGAAAACTGATCACCGACGACCAGCTCTATTCAAACGTCAACAACCTTTCGTCGGAAGGTGTGAAGCTGATGTACGACTTTCGCCAGAACCCGAAGAAGTATCTGACGATCAAGTTTCAGTTATTTTAAGGATTGCCGGGGCAGTAGCCCGACGTCAGGAAAGACTCAACCTGACAGCGACACATTCCAATTTCAGTAAAGAACGTTCCGCAACAAGTTGAGTCGAAACCATTGAGAATCGGAGAAAACGTCGAGTCGCTTTACCTGAAGGATTATAAGAACGAACCGCTTGAAGAAAAATAGAGAAGCAGAGTCCAAAAAGACTTACGATGCCCGAGCTTCGCGAAAGAATCGATGCGTTGCCACCGTGGAAGCGCGTAAAGGCCATGCAAGCCGCTCTGGATCTGTACGGTGAGAGCCTCTATGACGACAACCAACGAGAAAGTTAGTGTTGATTTCTCGTCTGAACTGCACTCCATTGTTAGAGTCTTATAGAACTGAGCCCTCCCTGACGGTCGGGCTAGCGCCCCGCCCCGTCACTCGTTCTCGAATATTCAGCGAGTCTTCTATGATCGGAATATGATTATTGCCCCGGATATCGCGCCTTCTCGTTTGCACAAATTCGATGCATTGACGAACAGT